>JBBTAL010000039.1:0-1237 GCA_038044225.1 Nanobdellota archaeon | reverse complement strand
CGAAAAGGAAAGTCTCTAAAAATGAAAGTGGGCAAAGAGGTTGGCACGTATTGTTATTTATAGGTTTGATATTAGTTGTTATTAGTTTAACATTTAGATTTAATCAAACTCTAATAAAGTGGTTTGTTGGAATTGGTGGAATGATTTTATTATTATATGAGATAAGATTGATAGTTTATGGAAAAAGTTGAATTTTGTTTATTGGGATAAAGTGTTAGGTGTTTAAGTGCTTAATCTGTGAAATTTACAAGTTGTAGTTTTATTTTATCCATCCCTTTATCTCAGGAATATGAGTTTCAATGAAATTGATAATTTCTTTTTTATATTGGGTGTTTAAAGAAATTCCGATATAATTTGGCTTTTTTGTGATTAATAACCACCCTATTTTATTTAATTCTTTTACAATAATTTCTAAGTTTTCAAATCTTTTGAAATGCTCTAATCTATCATGTCGAAGTGTTTGAGAACTACTTCGAGCATCCAAAAAACCAATCTCAAGGTTTTTTTGATATTTAGCACCCCAATTCTTTTTTGAAAATGCTAGTTTAAACATTAATTGTGCTTTCTCTTTTTCCACGGATTTTTCAGGAAGTGATATTATTTAAATGTTTCCCTATTTGATAGTTATAATCTTATTTATAGAAACATTTAAAAACTTCTAATTATGTGGGTTTAACATGAAAGAAAAAAGTGAATCTGCATTTATTGAATATTTTGGTGATGCTCCTAAAACAAGATTTTTGGATTTCTTAATTGGAAATCATTTTTTTGATTTTAATATGACTGATATTGCAAGAGAATCCAATATTAGTTATAATTCTTTATTAACATTTTTTCAAGATTTCTTAGATAAGGGTATAATAATTAATACTAGAAGAGTTGGAAAATCTGACATGTATAAACTTAATATGGAAAGTTCTATTGCAATCAATTTCTTGAAATTTGCTTGGTTCTTGACAAAACAAGATTTGGGTATTGAGGATAATGATGCTGTTTTAACAAATAGAATTCATGTTAAGAATCATTAAGTGAGTATTTTTTGTTCCAGGTTTTCCATTCTCTTTTTAATGTTTCTTTTATTGATTTTAATTCTTTATCTTCTTTAATAAGTCCTAAACATGATTTAAGAGATTTTCCTGTTTTTTTCATATAATCTAATGGAGTGTTTGAGATATAAAGATTATGATCTGTTTTTTTTGAAAAAACAATATATATATATATAGGGTTGTGGATTAGT
>JBBTAL010000038.1:1195-4248 GCA_038044225.1 Nanobdellota archaeon | reverse complement strand
GGAATAGTCCGTCAAGCATCAGACGTCAGACCTCAAGTTGTAAACGCCAGATTCGAATGTCCGACATGCGGCGCAATCCTATCAGTTCTGCAAATAGATAGAAAATTTCGAGAACCAAGCAGATGTTCATGCGGTCGTAAAGGATTATTTAAACTCTTATCTAAAGAAATGGTAGATGCACAGCGTCTAGTAATAGAAGAATCTCCAGACTCTTTAGAAGGAGGAGAACAACCAAGAAGAATGAATGTTTTTCTAAAAGAAGATTTAGTAGACCCTAAAATGGAAGACAGAACAACTCCTGGAAGCAAAGTAAGAATAATAGGTGTGCTAAAAGAAGTTCCAGTTCCACTTCCACAAGGTTCAATCTCAACACGTTTCGATTTAGCTGTAGAAGCAAATAATGCAATACCATTAGAAGAAACTTTCGACGATTTAGAAGTAAATGACATAGACGAAGAAAACATAAAAAAAATAGCAAGTGACCCAAAAGCATTTGAAAAACTAGCAAGTAGTATAGCCCCAAGCGTCTATGGTTTCAAAGAAGTAAAAGAAGCCATCCTATTGCAACTTTTTTCAGGCGTAAAAAAGAAACGTTCAGATGGTGGAAATACAAGAGGAGATATTCACATTTTATTAGTAGGTGATCCTGGTGTGGCCAAAAGTATTGGAAAAGACGAAAAAATAATGTACTTTACCGAAAATGAAACAGGCTACGATAAAGTAGAAGACATATATAATAAATATAAAGACAATCCTGAAAGTTTACATGTCTTAACAATAGATATGAAATCTCACAAACCTAGATGGGAAAGAGTAGGAGACATAATAAAACATCTTCCTGAAAAAGATTTAATAAAAATTACAACTGAACATGGCAAAACAGTTACAGCCACAAAAGATCACTCATTTATCACATTATCAAAGTTAGGAGAAATAGTCTCAATAAAGGGAGAAGAATTAACTGAAAACTCATCAGTACCTATACCAATAAATTACCATAAAGAGAGATTCAAGTATTTTTATCCAAAAGAATTCAACAAAAAGACATCTAATTCTAAAATACTGCCAAATAAAATTGAATTAGACAGAGATTTTGGTTTTTTTTTAGGGATTTATTTATCTGAAGGATATATCAAAAAAGAAAAAGTTATAGATATATCTAACAAAAATAGAGAGATACTAAATCGAGTCATAGACTTTTCAAAGAAATTAAAATTAAATTATTACCAGCATAAAAACGGTGTTTCAGTCTTCTCAAAAAACCTGTGTAGTATATTAAAAGCATATTGTTATAACAATAAAGAACTAAAGACTGTTAACAAAGGAGTAAAGGGAAATTACTCTAGATTAAAAAAGATTCCAGAATCTCTATTTTTTGCACCAAGAGAATTCATTTATGGACTAATATCTGGGCTATTTTCAGGAGATGGGAGATTAATAAAAGATAAAAAAATGTTAAAAGGATTTGAGCTGATTACAGTTTCAAAGAATCTTGCAGAAGGAACATCAGATTTATTATTTTCGGTTGGAATAATAAATAAAATAAAAACAAGAAAATATAACTATAATCAAAAAGAAACAGAATATTACTCTATATCTGTACCAACTTATATGACAAAAATATTCCTAGAACACATAGAATTTTTAGGAAGGAAAATAAAAGTCAATAAAAAAGATCCAATATATAGTTATAACAATTTGATACCTTGTGGAGACTTGATTTATCAAGTAGTAAAAAGATTAGGATATAATAGTAGAATTAATGGAAATAGAACATTAAGTGCAGAAATGAGAACTGTAAAAAAAAGAAATTCTATAGGCAGATTGAGATTGTTAAGATTAATAGAGATATTTGAAAGCAGATCAAAAGAAGATATAAAAGAAATTGAAATACTAAAAAAGATTGCAAACAGTAACATAGTATGGTCTAGAATTGAGAAAATAAAAGTCATAAGAAAAAAGAATGAAGAAGTTTATGATTTATCAATTCCTTCTACAAACACATTTGTCTCTAATGGAATTGGAGTGCATAATTCAGTAACACTTAAATTCGTTTCAAGAATAGCTCCTAAAGGGCGTTATGTTTCAGGTAAATCAACTACAGGAGCGGGTTTATGTGTAGCACCTCATAGTATTATTATGACTAATCCTGGAGGGATGAGCCATATTGAAGAAATAGTAGAAAAAAGGCTAGTTAAACATGAAGAATATACTCCAGGAGTTTGGAAAGAAGATAATATAACAGACGTTAAAATTCAGAGTCTATCAAATGACTTGAAGATTCACTCAAAAAACCCGAGTCATATATGGAAACTACAAGCACCAAAACTAGTATATGAAATAACTCTCGCCAGTGGAAAAAAAGTAGAATTGACAGGAAACACGCAATTATTTTCATTAAAAGACGGAAAAACAATATGGAAAAAAGCAAAAGATATTGAAAACGGGGAAGTAATAGCAACTCCTAGAAAATTGATTGGTGGAAATAATGAAAAATATTATTTTATCGATTTAGTTAATACAAATCCAGTCATTCATGGGATAAAATACTTTGTAAAAGAAATAGTAGAAAAATTAAAAGAAAAATATGGAACTTTAAGAGAAACTGCTAAAAAACTGAAAATCAAAGAAAATCAATTATATCATCATTGGATAAATGAGCAAGCACGAGGAAATATTAAACTTGAAGATTTAAAAAAAATAGCACAAGAAGCAAATATTGATTGGAAAGATAAAATAAGAGAAGTCAGCTTATATAATGGGAAAAATCATACCATTCCATTATATATAAATAAAGAAGTTTTATATTTAGCAGGGTTAATCGCAGGAGATGGAGACTTGCGAAAGATAGATTCAAAGTCGTATTCTATAAGACTATCAAATTCATCAAAAAAACTCCATGAAATATTTAGAAATATTCTTAAATCAGAATTTAATTTGAATTATGATGTTTCAAATGGTTCAGATAAAAGACCTGAAGCAACAAGAACTCATTCAAGAATACTTGGAGAAAGTCTTATTGCATTAGGTATTCCAATTTCACCTAAATCTAA
>JBBTAL010000038.1:0-1185 GCA_038044225.1 Nanobdellota archaeon | reverse complement strand
TGATTCAAAATATAATTTCTTTGCAGAAAATCCTAAAGAGTTAGTTAATTACATCTATTTAATCTAATAAAATATATATTTCAGAGACACTTCTTCATTTATCTAATGAATTGCTGTCAGAATATATTGCAGGACTATATGATACTGATGGTTGCGTATTTATAAGAAAAGGAAAGGGTTCAGATTGTATAGACTTTACTACTTGTTCAGAAAAACTAGCAAGACAAATTCAGTTAGTTTTGCTTAGGTATGAGATACATGCTACTATAAGAAACAGAGAGCCAAGCACAGATAAAATAAAGGGTAATTATAATAAATGGATAGTAGAAATAAGAAATGGTAAAGACATACAAAAATTTGCTAAAGTCATTCCTTTAAAACACCCTGAAAAGAAAAATAAACTGGATTTTCTCAACAGTTTAGTTAAACAAAAACCATATCACACCAATACAGATATTCTTCCAGGAATAGGAGAGTTATTGAAGAAAATATTGAAAGAGAATAATATTTCTTTAAAAAAAATGAAATGGCACAACAATCTATCAGTAAACGGATTAAAGGAGATATTATCGCGAATACAGATAAAAAACAAAGATATTGAAGAATTATCTAAACTAGCAAACAGTGATATTTATTGGGAAAAAATAGTGAAGATTAACAAAAAAACACCTAAATATAAATATGTTTACGATTTAACGATAGAAGATTCTCACAATTTTGTAGTAGATGGTGTACTAGTCCACAACACCGCAGCAGTAGTAAAAGATGAATTTCTAAAAGGCTGGTCTTTAGAAGCAGGAGCAATGGTTCTTGCCAATCGTGGAACAGTTTGTATTGATGAAATTGAAAAAATGGATGAAAACGACAGGTCAACAATGCACGAAGCAATGGAACAACAAAGCGTAACTATTTCAAAAGCAAATATCCAAGCAACTCTCCGTTCGGAAACATCTGTCTTAGCAGCAGGCAATCCAAAACTAGGTAGATTTGACCCAGTTATCCCAATACCTCAACAAATAAATATTTCTCCCGCACTATTAAGTCGTTTTGACGTTATTTTTATTTTAAGAGACTTGCCAAACCGAGTTCAGGACGAAGCAATAGCCAGACACGTCTTAGAAGAACATCAACAAGTAGTAGAACGTGACGTCATAGACCCAAAGCTTCTAAGAAAATATATAGCTT
>JBBTAL010000037.1:0-4799 GCA_038044225.1 Nanobdellota archaeon | reverse complement strand
TTTATAGTTGAAATTAAACAGACAGAAACTTTCATCATGAGCAAATTCTCTGAATTTGTGATTGTGTTGCGACTTGTTCGCAACTTCAGATAAGTCTTCTGTATTGAAAATTTATTGTTGACCTTATAAATTTTCATATTCATCACACCTCAGAACATTTAATCGGAATAGTCAGTTTTTAAAAATACGTATAATGTACTTTACAATATAATAGTTTATAAAAAGGCATATAAAAAAGTTAAAGTATGAGTAGTCTACGCGTAGTTACAATTTTAGAAAATCCAGATAGAAGATTATATGTCTGTCAAAGACATATCTATAAAAAAAGATATCCAGGTCTTTTTGGTTTAGGAATAGATGGCACAATAAATGAAGGAGAAAGCCGTACAGAAGCAGCGCAACGCATACTTAAAGGATTAAATGTTTCTTCTACACCAAATTATTTATTTGATTTTGTTTTTAGCAAAGGCAAAAGCAGATTTAGCGAAATAGTTTATCATACAAGACACGATGGTCTAATTGTTCATTCCAGAGAATTTCAATGGGGCGATTGGATGAATATCACAAATATAGACGAATTATCCTCACAAAACAGATTATGCCCTGATTCAGAAATTATCTATCAAAGATTTAAGAAAGATTTTTATGGTAAACTATAAAATCAATCTCCAACACCGCGAAGTCTGATTTGCCTAACTCTTTCAAAATCAGCAACATATATCTTAGAAGTTTCTGAAGTAACGACTCCTTCATCATATTCTGGATCATTTAAATGGTCATTCAGTCTAAAAGAATGAGAAGTTCCATAAGGATAAACACCATCAGCCCCTACATATTCTCCATTAAAACGAACAACTCCTAAATCATTATAAAGTGGACCAATAACAACATAAGGCCTATCACCGCTATTTTTGTCAACAAAAACTTTTTCACATAATCCTCCATCATAAGCACAATTTCCTAAAATCCTACTATTAACACTATAATTAGGAGCATCTACCATAAATTAACAATAAAATTAAAGTTTATAAATTAACTACTAAAATTAAAATATATATCAAAAACTGAAGTATTAAATCATATTTTGTAAAAGACTTTCGATTAATATTAAAAATTCTTTTGCCCTATTTAGAGAAGTCTGAGCCTTTGTTAATTTGATGCTCTCAGTAGTTTCATATTGAAATGTTGCCCTTTTTTCTTTCTCCGTTTCATAACTCTTTAGATAATTATCACTTATAGACAAAGCTTCTTCCTTCCCCAATTCATATTCAGTTAATATCAAAAAAACTTTGACAGTTAAGTTTTTTGGATGCTCAAAGTGTTCTACACCATAAATGAGGTAGTTATCAAACACTTTGACATATGATTCTTTATTTTATGTCTCGCTTGAACAATTAGAGATTCGTTAATCACTTGATGAACTATCTCTTCTCCAGACTTATAGCCTAACTTGTAAAGATATGCTCTTGCCATATAAAACATAGAATAATAGCTAGTTACAACAACCCAAAGAGAAGAAGTTTTATCTTGAAATAATTTATCGGCTACTAAAAGACTTTCCCTTCCATTTCGTAAATATGTATCAAAAACTATCTGTTGAAATTGAACTTTCTTGATTTTACCTTCTTCCAAATAAGCCTTAAAGTTACTCTCTGCCTGTTTTATTCTCTTTTCATCCATTTTGCAATCAAATTATAATAATTCTCAACTCCATATAATATAATGTTATTTTTAACTATTTCTTGCCCAACATTATTCTGTCTTTTTTCAATCATTGAAATAAACTCTTTGATTGTAAATTCATGAATTTCTAATTTCAAAGGCAATAAACGAAGTTTTTGCCTTAATTCTTTAGATTTATCTTCATTATCTACAATAACACAAACATCGATATCAGAGCCAGTAGTATTTGTTCCATTAACATATGAACCAAAAACAAGAACAATAAAAAAAGGGTAATTAACTTCTTCAATATAACTTTTTACAACCTTTAGTTTAGGATTTTTTAAAATAAATTCTTCAGTCCTTTTCTTTTCAACATTATATATCTCAATATTAGGCGCAAGATTTATGCTTATAGGATTAGTATTTCCCAATTTTCCTTTCGTTATAACTCCATCTAACTGAAGCTTATTCACAAGTTCATGAGTATTCTTATAATCTACAATAATCGCTCCAGATGCTTGCCTTATAGAAACAGGATTCTTGTTTTCAATTAAATATTTCAGCAATTTCTCCTTAGGTCCAATCTTAATATTAGTAATCCTTATATTTACCATAGTATTATGGTATTTCCACCATATTTAAATATTTCGATATATTCCAAATAAACAATTCTAAGCCTTAGCAACTTTCCAAAACAAACTAAAATAAGCCTTAAATGTATCTGCAAATTTATCATCAACAATCTCAATCAACATTATTTCCTTCTTCTTTGTGAAAAAATATAACTTATCATCAAAAACGATATAAGCCACACCAAATTTAACATTATCTGGCAAATATCTTATTTCTTTAGGGACAAAATCAGATTTGTTTGAGTATTTCTTATAATCATGCGTTTGAATCATCTTCCAATTCAAACTATTTAGTTTAGAAACAAATTGGTGTTTTGACTCACCAAGCTGTTCTAAAAGGTAGCCTCCTCGCCCCATCATGAAAACTTCAGATTTAGACTTTAACGCCTTATTTATGAGCAAACTAATTGCTTTCACTCCATAAAGCACGTTTATCTCTTGATATTCCTCAGATTTATTAATCTCTTTATTAAAAAGAGGTATTGCACTTCTCAAATCGGCTATTTTTTCAGTAAATTCATCCAAGATTATTTCAGGGTTTACAGCAGAAAAAACCTCCTTGCTTTGTACTTTTTTGCGAGAGACATAACCTTTGTGAAAAAGAGAATTTATCACATCATAAACAGTTCTCCGGTCAATGTTTAGAATTAAAGCTATTTTAGGGGCAGAAATCTCTCTATGCCTAACTAAAGCAGTATAAATCTGCGCTTCTTTCTCGCTAAAACCAATATTCTCAAGTTCTTTTATCATGTGGTGAGCAAATCACCACTTATATTTAAATCTAATCATTTTTGATGATTTTTATGGAAGAAAGCAAAACAAAAACAATAGAAGAACGACTTCAAGAAGGATTTGAAAGTGCAGTTCAAAGAATGACTACCAATTACCAAACTCTTGAAATAGGAGCAAAAGCGAGATTTGTATCATACTTAGAAGGTTTAGTAAGCGGTTCTTTACAAAGAGAAACAATTACAAACGATCAAATCTATAAAAGAGAAGATAGATATATAATTGAAATAAAGTCTTTTGGATTAAATCTTAAAGAATTTAGAAAAAGCATCAGGCTTACACAATCAGAACTGTCCGACTTATTAAATAAACTACCTAATAAATCAAGAAAGTACCATAGAACTTTTATTGCAAAGATTGAAACAGGAAAAATAGTTAGAACTAGTGGTCCTAGATGTGCAACTGTTGATGAAATGAGGAGAGATATATATGAAATCGCTAAGGAATATAGTAAAAATTTTGATGAATCTTTAGAATATAAATATGTGGAAACTCCAAAATCAGAAGATGCATAATATTTTTTAAAGATTAGAAAAGATTTAGGATTAACACAAAGAGCATTGGCTAAAGAACTAAATAAATTACCTGAAAGAGCATTAAATTATTCTTATGCAAAAATACATTCATATGAAACTAATCCAACTCCAAGAAAAGTTAATTTGATTAGAAGAGACTTTGAAATTTTAAAACAAAAACTAACATCACCCATAATCACTTCTTCCCACTAATAACTTTCTTCCCATACATAAAAGGCACAAGAACATCCGGAACTTTCACGCTTCCATCTTTTTGTTGATAATTCTCTAGAATTGCAACCATAGCACGCGATGTAGCAAGTGCTGTATCATTTAATGTATGAGGAACAAACTTCTCGCCTTTTCCAGTATCCACGCGAATCTTTAACTTACGAGCCTGAGCATCTGTCAAATTAGAACAAGAGCCAACTTCAAAATAAGCTTTTTTGCGAGGAGACCATGCCTCAATATCAACTTGTATATGCTTCAAATCACCTAAATCTCCGGAGCATATTCCAAGAACACGAACAGGAATTCCTAAATCCTTGAATATCTCGACAGTAATTTCCTGCATTTCCTCAAAAAACTTCATAGATTCTGAAGGTCTGCAAATAACAACCATCTCCACTTTATTGAATTGATGATTTCTAAAAAGCCCTTTTTCATCAATTCCATGTGAACCTATCTCTTTCCTAAAACACATAGAATAAGAAGCAAATTTCATAGGTAAATTTTTATCAGGTAAAATAGTATCAATAAAGCGACCAATAAGTGAATGTTCACTAGTCCCTATTAAATACAAATCTTCGTCCTCTATTTTATATATTTGATTTTTCATATCGTTTAAATCGGTAACATTCTGAATGACTTTTCCTCGAAGCATTAAAGGAGTCTCAACATACAAAAATCCCTTAGAAACCATCTTATCAATAACAAATCTAATCAATGCCTGATTAAGCAACGCCAAGTCACCAGATAAATAATAAAATCCATTCCCACTAGTGCGGGCAGAAGCATCAAAATCAGCTACTCCTAAATTCTCAGCAATCTCTGCATGATTTTTTATCTCAAAATTAAACTCGCGAGGTTTTCCAATCTTTCGCATAGTCACATTTTCAGAATCATCTTTCCCAACAGCAACAGACTCATGCATCATGTTTGGAATTTTGCTCAACAAAACAGAAATCTCTTCTTCGAG
>JBBTAL010000036.1:0-1217 GCA_038044225.1 Nanobdellota archaeon | reverse complement strand
GTGTATGGGATGTGAATTTGGTGGACCAAACAATAGGCAGTATCACCCTAGCGTGAGTTCTGATTCTATGGGTAAACAGAGTAATGCTTATGGAACACCTTCAAGAGCATCTTCACAAAATTATTCAAGTTCAAGCGCACAAAAAGATTACAACTAATCTAGATTCCCTGCCCATTCCTCCACACTCTTTGCCTTTAAGTCATTGGAAGAGTATAAACTTTCAACTTCTTGGCTTATATCTCTTACTGCGTTATTGTCTTCAACTTTTATTGTAGTTTCATAATGTGTTTTAAAACCACTATAAGTAAAATTAACAGAACCTAAAAAGACTATTTCCTCATCTATTACAAACACTTTTGAATGTATGAGTTCGGTGCTTCTACGGTTTTTTCCAGAAGAAGAATCAAAAACTTTTATTCTGAAAATAGGCTCATATTTGAATGAATAATCTGAAATAACTTTTGAAAAAATAAGAGAAATAATGCTTACAAATAAGAATATACCTGCAAAAATAAATAACATTGAAAAAACAAAAGCGAGAACTGCAAACAGCACAGAAATAGTGAACAACAAAATAAAAGAATTAAACATAGATTTTTTCAACTTCTTTGCTTTCTCATTCTGAACTTTTTCTATTTTAGTTAAATCAGAAGGTCTAAAATCAGAATAAGAATTATATTCTACTTTATCGCAAGTAACAAGAGTTACTTTTATGCCTTTTTTATGCAAACTAATAAGGTCCTTTATATAATCTGGAGAAAGATAAGGAGAAACGACTTTCACAGATGTTCTTGCATTTTTTATTTTCTCATGAATCTCTTTTCCAGCTTCTCTTCCGATATAGATATGGTCTCTACTACTAAAAGTTATCATTCTATAATCAAGAAAAACAAGTTTATAGATAAGATTATAGTCGAGAACATTCATAATTCCACAATTTGTCGTTGACTATTTAGGGAAATCTTCAAAATTAAGAATTTTGAATGAGTTAGGAAATTCTTAATTTCCTAAAGACTATGTCTTTCAATATGGTGCCAATGTAAATTTAGGGCACGAATACTGGACAAAAAATGTATCTTATTTAAACTACAATCATCCTATAGTAAACGCATTTAATTCCCGTAAGGTTTATGCGTTTACTATTACGCAGACGCATTACGATTATCAAAAAATCGATGCACCACCACACCTTAAAAGGTGTGGTTTGATTGGTGCTC
>JBBTAL010000035.1:0-3350 GCA_038044225.1 Nanobdellota archaeon | reverse complement strand
CTATCACCAAGAGCATGAGCAGAACTAGCATTTCCATATTCATCAAGCATGACTCCATTCATGGCCTTAACCACCTCAGGATAAACGCGAGTAGTGGCAGCCGCATCGAAATAAATTTCTTTAACCATCAAAATATACAAACAAGAAGACTTTTAAGATTAACTCTCTAAACTAAAGCAATGAAACTCATCTCATGGAACGTCAACGGCATTCGCTCAATCCTAGGAAAAGGCTTTCTAAAAACAATAGAAGAACAAAATCCTGACATACTATGCCTTCAGGAAATAAAAGCCCATCCCGAACAAGTCGACAAAATTCTAAGCGAATACGAACATCACATCTGGAACTCTGCAGAGAAGAAAGGTTATTCAGGCACAGCAATATTCAGCAAAATAAACCCCATTTCAGTCAAATTAGGAAAAGAAATATTAAATGATACGGAAGGTCGAGTAATAATAGCAGAATTTGAACATTTTTATTTAGTAAATGTCTATACTCCAAACTCCCAGCGAGGATTATTAAGACTAAAGCACAGATTAGAATGGGATAAAGAATTCCTAGACATGTTAAAAAATCTAGAAAATAAAAAGCAAGTAATATTTTGTGGAGACTTAAACGTAGCTCATAAAGAAATAGACATCGCAAGACCAAAGGAAAATGTAAAAAACGCAGGCTTCACTCCAGAAGAGCGTTCAAGCTTTAGCGAATACATAAACCATGGATTCATAGACACATTCAGATTCCTGCATGAAAATAAAAAAGACAGCTACACTTGGTGGAGTTACATGCATAATGCAAGAGAAAAAAATATAGGCTGGAGAATTGATTACTTCTGCGTATCAAGCGAGCTAAAAAGCAAAATAACAAATGCAGAAATCCTCGGCAAGATAGAAGGCAGTGACCATTGTCCTGTTTTATTAAATTTAGATTTCTAATTATTATTGAATAAGTTATCTAAATGGAATTTCATATAATTAGAGTTTTCATATAGAGTTAAGTACACATATTTTTTTAAACTTGAATAAGGGAGTTAATTAATGAATTCCCTTGAAAAAGAATTAGAATCGATTTCAGCAGAAGCAGAACTCAAAAGACAACTGGCTTTAAGAAAAGCAGAGTTTCATAGAATAATGGATGATTCAACAATAAGGGTCTTTCCTGAAAGTCCACATTCGTCTACTAATGGGTGGACTTTAATTCTACCAAGAACTTATGAAAAGGGGAGGATGGCTTTTTCGGTAGAGCAGCATGCCCAATTTGCGGAAGAAGTCAGAGGAGCTAACGGAAGAGTAGATGAATATGTTCAAAGGCACCTAGCAGAATTTAGAAAGTTAGTGGACCTTACAACAATTAAAGGCATTGTGCCAGGTTGGTGGGAACCTGTTGAAATTAGATGGAATACCTTTGCCCTTCCTAATTTTATGGACTCTCCACAACTTGGTAAAATGGCATATATGCCTTGCAGAGGTTTAGTCGCAGAATTGCCTTCTTCAGTGAGCTTAGCATTTAAGATGGTTAATACAAAAGATAATGAAATAAAGCCATTTTTCTACCTAGATATCTCCAGGGGCGTAACAGGCGTTGCTACGACTACAGAATTTAGTTTAATCCGAAAAGAAATTCATGATTTAAATCCCAGAGGGTTTGAATATTTATTCTCTGCTTACCCTCGTTGCGGATATTCAACTGTTGTAGAAACAGAATAAAACATTCATCTTTCAACACATCATATAAATAGTTATGTCACCAAGTAACATAATCTTATGCGACTAAATCACATATAGAACTAAGTAACATAAAGTTTATATACTAAGTCACATGTAATAATATATGAAAATAGAGAATCATCTAGAATCATTCAATGAACACAAAGAAACCATATTTGATTGGGCAGTAAAAGTGAAGGGTATAAAAAACTCTCAAAGAGTCATAGGACTTCATGCTTCAAGAGCAATTATAGATTTGTTATCAATATATCTCATAAAAAGAAATCTAATAAGCACGGGGATGAAAATTAATCATAGATGGTTCAAATCAGAAAAAGTCAATGAAAATCTTCCAGAATTTGATAAAAAAGAGGAAATATGTAGCAAGATAACAAAACTTGAGCTTTTATGTGAAGATTTAACTTATGGTGCACCAAAAACAGAAGAAAAAATAAATGAAGCACTAGAACTTTTTAATAAATTAGAAGGTGAATTAAATGGATAAAAATAAACTAGTCTCTTATGCTATGAATTTTGCTTCATTTCTAGTCGACAGGCTAGCAGTTGATAATATAATTCTATTTGGTTCAGTTGCAAATAACACTTTCGATAAAGAGTCAGACATAGATTTATTCATAGAAACTAACAAAAATAATGAAAAAGTAATAAAAAACATCTTAGATTTATACAAAAAAACAGATGAATATAAAAAATTTAATATTTCAGGAATAAAAAATGAATTCTCTTTAAAAGTAGGTAACTTAAAAGAGTGGAAAGGATTAGAAGCAAGTATAATATCCGATGGAATTGTTTTATACGGCCATTTTCAAAGTCAGCCAAACAAATTAGTGCATAAAAGATTATTCATGTTAAATCTAAATAAAATAGATAGAAAAACAAAAATAATGATATGGAGAAAGCTATATGGTTACAAACAAAAAGTAGGAAGTAAAACATACAATTCTTTAGGATTAATAGATAAAAAGCTTGGCAGAGGGGCTTTCATAGTAAATATAGAAAATAGTCCAAGAGTAACAGACTTTTTAAAACAAAACAAAATTAATTATTCATTTTTTGACACTTGGACAGAATAATTTTAGGGCAGCGACCATTGCCCCATTGAGCTGATTTTGAATATATAATATTAAAGTTACTAAGTAACATAACCTTATGCAACTAAATCGCAAAAATTATCTTTTCTCGTAAATGACATCATGATGGTCAAAATCCAAGAACTTGATTTTGTTTTCTGATTTGATAAAAGAAAATACTAAAACAAAATGCCCAATCTGAACTCTTTTTTTGTCGCTTAAATCATATCGTAAATTTTTATAATGCTCAACATCAGAAGAATTTATAATTTCTTCAATTTTATTCATAACTTGCTCATAACGAGTTTTATCTTTTTTGAATAACTTGTTAAGAATTCTTTGTAAATTGGGTATCACCTCATGTCGAAGTGTTTGGAAACCACGCACTAAAGTGCGTGGAACACTTCGAGCATCCAAAAATCGAGCACCAATCAAACCACGCCTTTTAAGGGGTGTATCGATTTTTTGATAATTATACATTTTAGCCCTCTACTATTTTTCTTAATTCAGATATATTTTTGAAGCTAATCCCTTTCTCTTTTTCTATTTTTTG
>JBBTAL010000034.1:0-2937 GCA_038044225.1 Nanobdellota archaeon | reverse complement strand
CAGAGTAATTAAACTCGAGACTCCTCGTCCTTCAGTTGTGCTTCTCAAATAATAGCTCCAACCAATCATTTCAGCAACAGGAATTCTAGCTATAATGAAAACATCAATACCTTTCTGGTCAACGTCAATTAAAACACCACGTTTACTTGCAATCAATCCAGTAACTGAACCCATGAAATCAAGAGGCGCTTCAACCAAATGCGTTTGGATAGGCTCAAGCATTGCAGCCCCGCCCTTAGTCATAGCACTAAACATACCCAATCTTATAGCTGGATAAATCTGAGCAGGTCCTCTGTGCATATGGTCAACGTGCAATTTAGCGTCGTGCAAAATAAACTTAGTCTTCATTAACGGCTCTTTTGCCAAAGGTCCATTATCAATAACTAATCGCCAGCCGTCAATTATAGATTCAATAACTTCAGAAAGTAAAACCAGTCCGCGAGTCTGATCTTCAAACACATTTCCTTTGTAAATATCTCTATAAGCGCGAGCTTCATCATTTGAAATTCCAAGTTCAGATAATTTCTTCCAAATATCCTCTGGCTTCTTCCTCAAACGCCCCTCAGGAATGCTACCACTATCAATTGCCTCATAAACGTTATCTTCAATAGGCATCATTTCAAGGAAAAATATATTGTGTCCATTTGGAGTCCTGCTTTCAATTTCACCACTACTTTTATTTATTGTTTCTCTGTAAACAATAATAGGATTACCCATCTTAACTTCCAAACCCTTTTCAGTCTTTATACGCCCTTCAATAATTTCTAAATGCAATTCACCCATTCCAGAAAGCAGATTTTCTCCAGTCTCTTCATTTATCTCAATCTTAACAGAAGGATCTTCTTTCCCTACTTTACGTAAAACTTCAATTAACTTAGGCAAATCTTGAGGCTTAGTAACTTCAATAGACTTTGTAATTACAGGCTGGAAAATATGTTTAAGTTCTTCAAATGGAGTTTGTTCAGTCTGAGTTACAGTTTCTCCAACATCCACATTCAATCCAGAAACCGCAAGCACATTACCTGCAGGAACACTATCTAACTGCTCTGGTTTAATTCCATTATATACCATAACTTGCTGAATTCTAGATTTTTTCTTATTAAGATTACAATAAACATCCATTCCATTAACTAATGTTCCAGAATACAAACGCCCAGCACAAAGTTCTTTTCCGCTTCTAGGGTCAATAACAATTCTAGTAACTACAAAAGCTAATTCACCTTTAGGATTACAACTTAAAAGATCCTGTCCCATTTTGCTGTCTAGATCTCCTCTCCATATTTTAGGAATTCTATATTTCTGAGATTCCAATGGATTAGGCAAATGCTTAACTGCCATATCAAGAACTACTTCATTCAACGGGGCATTTTTCCAAACCCAATCCTTTCTGTCTTTTTCTTCCATATCATAAATTTTAATTATATCTCCAAAACTAATATTTCTCTTTTTCATGAAAGGAACAGACAATGCCCAGTTCTCTCTAGCAGAACCAAAAGCAACACTTCCATCTGTCACACTAACTCTCCATTTTTCAGCCAAATCAGGCTCTGCAATCTGTAAAATTAAAGTATTAAATTCAGCAATAATTTTAGCAAAACGTTCTTGCATTTGTTGAGGAGTTACTTTCAATTCTTTAATCAATCTGTCAACTTTATTAATAAAAAGCACTGGCTTAACTCTCTCACGTAATGCTTGTTTCAATACAGTTTCAGTTTGAGGCATTATTCCTTCAACAGCACAAATAAGCACGAAAGTTCCATCAATGGCCCTCATAGCTCTAGTTACATTACCACCAAAGTCAATGTGTCCAGGCGTGTCAATTAAATTAATCAAATATTCCTGTCCTTCATAAGAGTGTCCCATAGAAACATTTGCAGCGTCTACAGTCATCAATCTTTCCTGTTCGTCCTTATGCAACCACGTGCTCATTCCTTCTTCAAGGTCTCCAGCGTTCTTGGAAGCCATCATTCCAGCAGCAGCAAGTAAGTTATCTGTGAAAGCGGTATTATGTATAATCATTCCTTCAGCTACAAAATTATGGTTTTCCGGAATGGTAAAATCATAAACAACATCTTCGTAATCATTTTCTTTACTAAGTACTTTAACAAATGCTAATTGTGAATAAGTATTTATCATTAATTGTATCGTTTTTCCATTATTAACCTCAATATAATCATAATCTTTCTTATTCGAGCCACACTCATTCCAGAAGACATCTGTTTCCTTAATTCTAGTGCAAACGACTCTATCATCCAGCTTTATATTTTTAGCCTCAACATATACAAAGCCATCTCTATAAAGAAGATATTTGTGTTCAGGAGTTGTAGTTATCTCAAAACCATTTCTTAATTTTATCTTTATAGTATTTCCACCCTTCAATCTCCAAGCATACTGAATCGGTTTTATCTCTATTTTTCCAGTCTCTTTATTTAAAGAAAATATATTTATTTCTTTAGAAGGGTTAAAAACCGTATAGTCTTCATTTTCTGTATAAATCTGACCATTATTCATAACCTCTTCAAAGATGTCTTTAGCAGTGCGAATAGAACCATCAGCAAGCATAACCCTTGAGTCTCCACTAATACACTTTCCGTGATGTATATGCGCGCTCGTCGCTACATTACGAATATTCGCTTGATTACTTGTCAAGCGGTCAATCTTGTTTAAGCTTGTTTCTTTTTCGACCATTTTGTTTTATCTACTTGTTTATCAAAATGGGAGATTCAAAAACCAAAGTTTTTGCTATCAGCCATTTTATCTTATATTTAAGTTAGATAAATTGTTTTATTAAAGATGGTTTTTAAACCTTTAGAAATCAGTCCCACAAATCAAAAAAATGCTTTCTGAACAAGTGAAAGCTTTTATCAATTTTAATCTTATCTTTTTTATTTAACTTGCGAATGAAAGACCAGCCACCATCTTTTAACATAACTTTAT
>JBBTAL010000033.1:0-3250 GCA_038044225.1 Nanobdellota archaeon | reverse complement strand
GTTCCAAGTTGTTTCGCTAATCCAGTAGCCTGAACTCTATCTAGATTTTCTCTGGAATTAAATACTTCTGCAAGCTCTTTCCAGCCGTATCCTTTAGGAAGCTGCTCTCTAATGAAACATAGTCTAGAATCATACTCCTCCGTCCCTGGGAAGGGTGCTACTACTTGGGCCACACTAAATCCTACTGAAAAACCAAAGTCAGTGTTAATAGGATGTAATATTAAATCAGTATTTCTTTGCACTATTTGCAGAACTCTTAGTGCCTCTTGTGAATCCATTTTTGCATCGCGATGATATAAATCCACAACTCTTTGTCCGAACCTAGTACCATACTCTTTAACATAATGAAGACGACTATCGAGCTCTGCTAAGAATTTCAAATCAGCTTCTGAAGCAGTTTCTACAAGTCCGCTCATAACTTTTCATAAAAAATAAAGTAAATAAATCTATCGCAGAAATTCTTTCACTCTAAGGTCACAAAAAGCTTATTCTTTCTTAACTTTGATTTTTATTCTCTTATCAACCAAAGGTCCAGTTATTTTAACAAGCAAACCAGGCAATCCAGTTCCAACAGGAATAGGTTGATTCAATATAATATTTTCAATAACAGAAGCCAAATCATCTTTCTTACCTTGTATCGTGGCGTTTACGAATTGTTTATCAGGTGTCTCGAAAGCAGCACGAGCAAAAATACTCGATTTACTCGAAATAATACCCATACGAGTAACTCCCTTAACTACACCCATAGTTGTCATAGCATCAGAAATCAAATCCAAATGTCTTTCATCAATATCTAAACCTTGACTATCAAGAACTTTCTCAATCTCAAGTAAGATGGCCTCACGTGCAGCTTCTATTCCAAGAACATTAGCAATTTCATGAACATTGTTTGTGAATACTTTTTCTTTATCTACTCCTTTAAATTCAATAACATCTTTCAAATTGCTTCCAGAAGTTAATATAACAAAGTCACGTCCTCTATGTGCAACAACAACTTGAGAAATATCTTTGAGACCAGAAATTATAGTCCTCTTCAATTTCTCTTTCATCTTATACATTTCACGGAAACTCAAATCAGGAGTTTTCAAAACAACCGAATTATCTTTCTGTTTAGCATCAACACCTTTTTCAACAAGGCGTTCAACAATCTTAGAAGCTCCAACATGAACTCTCTTAAGAGCATCTTGGTCAAGTTCAATCTCAATTTTCTTTCCAGAAAAGTCTATTCTAACTTCAGACGCAATCTCCTCAAGTTTAACTTCCTTCAACTTCTCAGCAATGCTTCTAGCATCTTTCTCATTATTAAACTCGCGCTCAAGATAAATTTCCATCGAAGGAGTAGAAGGCTCTTTACGAGCGTCAAATATTTCAATCAATCGAGGCAATCCAAGAGTTACTTGAACTTCAGCAACTCCAGCAGAGTGGAATACATTCAAAACCATCTGCGTCGAAGATTCTCCAAATGACTGTGACGTAGTTACTCCGACAGATTCTCCTGGCTGTATCTTTTTTCCAGTATGCAATTCAGAAACATCTTTACCATCTCCACCATACAAGAATTGAACAATATTTTGAGAAGCATCACGCACGGTTCCATCATATTCAACTTTCAAATCCTGCAAAGCACTAACCAATCGCCTATACAAATATCCAGATTTAGGAGTACGTAAAGCCGTATCCATTAATCCATCTCTTCCAGTTATAGCTCCAAAGAAAAATTCAGTTGGTTTCAAACCTTGGAAGAAAGAAGATTTAATGAATCCTTTAGCTTCAGAACCAATATCTCCTCTCTTAAAGTGAGATGTCGTTCTACCAGCATATCCAAAACTAATACGTTTATTCCACAAAATCTGCTGTCCTACACAACATCCTATATGAGTAATATTAGTTGCACTACCAGCAGCTCCAGAAGCTATCATCTGTCCTATACTACTATCGCGAGAGATATTTTCTTTTACAACTTTACCAACTTCCGTACGAACTTCATTAAGCACTTGAGAAATCTTTATTTCCTTAGTCTCCTCAACATTCTTTCCAGGAAGCAATTCCAAATCTCCTGAATGGGCACTATCTTCTATCTTATGAGTCTTCTCATAAGCAGTTTCAATAATTTTATTAGTAATTTCTTTAACTCTTGAAGAAACGTCCAGATCACGCAGACCGAGAGAAAATCCTCTTCTTGTAATATACTGAGTACCTAGAGTAGCAGCACATTCTATAGAATTCATAGTAGCATCTCTTCCAAAGTGTTTGTCAATATGCTTAACCATAATTCCTTTTTCAAGCCCAAGAGTAGTCTCATCAGTTATTTCTTTAGGAACTTTTAATGACTCATGCGCAGGAATAACTTGTGCAAAGATATCTGTGCCCTCAATTTTCTTAGCACTAGAACTATTTACAACTCCAGCAGCAAAAAGAGTCTGATCAGCATCCGATTTACTAAAACTATCTTTTCCAAGAATATAGTTTCCAGTCAAAGCGTCTGTAATCAATCCAATAAGATTTGAATTATTCTTAGTAGAAATAATATTATGTTTAATATTCAAAAGAGCTTCGGCTTCTGAACGAGCTTCTTCTGTTTGAGGAGAGTGTATGTTCACTTCATCACCATCGAAGTCAGCATTATATGGAAACACAACAGCAGGATGTAAACGGAAAGTCTTATATGGAAGAACGCGAACATAATGAGCCATCAAACTCTGTTTGTGTAATGAGGGATGTCTGTTAAATAGAACTATATCTCCATCTATCAAATGTCTTTCAACTTTATATCCAGGAGCAAGCTCGGTACAAATTTCTTCCTTCAAGTCTTCAGTAATTCTTTTTTTCTTTCCATCAGGTCTGACAACATAATTAGCCCCGGGATGTACCTCTCCCTTTCTAACAAGATTCCTCATATATTCAAGATTTAATGTAGTAACGCCTTCAGAAACAGTAATTATTTTTGCAACTTCAAAAGGAACACCAACTTCATCAAGACCCAAATAAGGATCTGGAGAAATTACAGTTCTTGCAGAGAAATTAACCCTCTTACCAGCCAAGTTCTTTCTTATACGCCCTTCCTTACCTTTAATTCTTTCAGTTATCGTCTTAAGAGGTTGTCCCGAACGGTGTCTTGCCGGCGGTATTTTAGAAATATTATTATCAAAGAAAGTAGTTACATGATATTGCAATAAGTCCCACAAATCTTCTATAATAACTTCAGGTGCACCAGCATTAAGGTTCTCCCACAATCTCTGATTAGCTCTAA
>JBBTAL010000032.1:0-1227 GCA_038044225.1 Nanobdellota archaeon | reverse complement strand
TAAAATTTGCAAAGACTTTTAATTACTCTTTGTTGATTTTTATTTAATTTGAAGTTTTATTAATATCTGAAAAATCCTTGTATAAATGGAATGGCAAATGAGATGATAGCTCCTGCACTTGTTACAAGTCCTGCCCATCCTAATACCTTTTCTTTCTTATTAATTGCTTTAATGCTAAATATAAATAAGAAGACACCTGCTAATCCTGAAATTATCGCTGTTATAACTGAGAAATTAGAATAAGATATATTGATGAGCCAGAAACCTACACAGATAATAAATGAAGCAAGTAACTTATCTCTGATATTATCACCCATGTTTTAGGTAAATCATTTATGTATTTAAAGGTATCTTGTTGTATTGTTTTATGAGTATTTTACGAATTGGGAATATTAAACTGAAAAATAGGCTTTTTCTTGCGCCTATGGTAGATGTTACTGATTGTGCTTATCGTGTCTTATGCAGGAAGTATGGGGCTTCAATGGCTTATATAGAGATGATTTATGTTGATGCTATTCTTCATGAGAACGAGAGGACTAAGAAGCTTATGACTGTTGGTGGTGTGGAGGATAGGCCTGTTGGTTTACAAGTTACTGGGAATAATTTGGTTGAGTTTACTAAATTTTCTAAATTAAAATTGCTTGAGAATTATGATTTAATTGATATTAATTGTGGGTGTCCTTCTTCTAGAATTGTGGGAAGTGAGGCTGGAAGTTATTTGCTTAAGACTCCTAATAAGATTGGTGAGATGATTAAGGTTTTGAAAGATTCTGGGCATATTGTTACTGCTAAAATTAGACTTGGATATAAAAATAATAATGTCTTGGAAGTTTCTAAAGTTGTTGAGAAAGCTGGTGCTGATTTGCTTACTATTCATGCAAGAACTGCTGAGCAGAAATATAATTCTTTGCCCGATTGGAGTTGGATTTCTAAAGTTAAAAAAGAAATTGGCATTCCAATTGTTGGGAATGGGGGAGTTGTTGATGGCGAGAGTGCTTCTAGAATGCTTGAAATTTGTGATGGAGCAATGATTGCTTCGGCTGCAATTGGAAATCCCTTTATTTTTCGTTCTGTTTTGAGTTATATTAAAACTGGAAAAGAGAAAGAAGTTACTAAGAATGAAAGACTTTCTTGTCTTTCTGAATGTGTTAAACTTGCCGAGAAATATGATGTTTTTGATTTATCGCGAGTTAAGTATATTGGAAGTAATTTTCTAAAGGGTTTTGA
>JBBTAL010000031.1:0-1602 GCA_038044225.1 Nanobdellota archaeon | reverse complement strand
TAAAGGTTATTAATTCTTCAAAACTACAATATTTGTCATGCCTCGTCTTTTTCTCTCTACGAATCCTTTTCCTTCTAAACGGTCAATTATTCGAGTTATTTTTGCTTTTCCTAACTGGGTCTTTTCTATTAAGTCTGCTTGAAATATTGTTTTATTTTGTTGAACTAACTGGAGAACTTGTTTTTCCTCGGGCTTCAGAGTGCTTGTGTCTATCTCTTTCTTTTGAGCTTTTTTTTCTATAGTTCTAGTTTTTATTATGACTCTTTCATGAGGTTTTGAGAACATCATTACTAAGGCTACTAGAATTAAAATCCCTACTATTCCTAAAGCGAGGTATGTTTGCTGATTTATTGTATCGTACATTGGACAGTAATCTCCGCCATGAACAAGTGTGCAACTAGCACCTACAAAGCTCGTTAGGGCGTTTTGAAACATAAATACAATTATTATAATTAAGACTGAAACTCCTAACAGTATATATCCGACATGTTTGTTTTCCATACCTATGTCTTAAAATTAAGGTTAATAAGGCTTATTAAATGAATTATTTCTTTGTTATATATGGATTTGTTTGAATTGAAGAGCAGATTTAACAATGCAAGCTATTTTATCTTAAAGAAAATTTTGTTTTGTTTTAGCCCTGAAAAAGTTCATCATTTTTTTCTGAAAATGGGAAAGATATTTTGTAAATTTGATTTTATGAAGAAAATCTTGAGTTTTATGTTTAGTTATGAGCATCATTCTTTAGAACAAACTCTTTTTGGAATAAAATTCATAAATCCTGTTGGACTGTCTGCAGGATTTGATAAAAATGCTGAGCTGATTGGAATAATGAATTGTGTAGGTTTTGGATTTTCTGAAGTTGGAAGCGTGACTGCTTTGCCTTGTGCAGGCAATTCTGGAATTAGATTGAAGAGAATTACGGATAAGAAGAGTATTTGGGTAAATATGGGGTTGAATAATGAGGGTGCCTTGAAAATAAGAGATAAATTGAAAGGTAAAAAATTTAGCATTCCTTTTGGGATTAATGTGGCTAAAACAAATTGTGTTGAGACCGTAAATCCTGAAATTGGATTGAAAGATTATATTTATTCTTTAAAAAGTTTAAGGAATTTGGGAAATTATTTTACTATAAATATAAGTTGTCCAAACGCTTTTGGAGGACAACCGTTTTCTAATCCGGAACTTTATGAGAAACTCCTTTATGAAATAGATAAATTAAAAATAAAGAAGCCTATTTTTGTTAAGCTGTCTCCTGACTTGTCTAAAAGACAGATTGACTTACTGTTTGATATTTCATTGAAGCATAATATATCTGGATTTGTATGCAGTAATTTGACAAAATGCAACGAACACGGTGGATACTCTGGGAAGATTGTTGAGGATAAATCAAATATTCTTTTGTCTTACTTGTATGGAAAAACAAAAAAAAGCGGTAGAAAATATGTTTTGATTGGTTCTGGAGGAATATTTTCTGCGGAAGATGCGTATAAGAAAATAAAACTCGGAGCAAATCTTGTTGAACTTATTACTGGAATGATTTACAAGGGACCTGGATTAATTGGAGAAATAAATTATAATTTAGTGAAACTTCTTAAGAAA
>JBBTAL010000030.1:0-10288 GCA_038044225.1 Nanobdellota archaeon | reverse complement strand
ATCCGGCGCCAGAAGATGCAGGTGGGCGATATAGAACTCCTCATAGTGCCACGAGTCGTCATGGATCCGCCTAGCCTCTGGCTACAGCGGCAGCCGTTCGAAAGCCGGGTGCTGCAATTGATTGAGCAGGAGAGTGAAGCGGGCAAGCAGGTGAAGGAAGCAGCGGAGAAGGAACTCGCCCAGTTCTACCCCCCCGACCCGGATGGCAGCCGCCCCATCGCGTACCTGTGGGCGCGGACGGTGCGCTGCGAAGGCATCGGCTGCGGCGCGGAGATTCCGTTGGTGCGGACGTTTTGGCTTTGCAAAAAAGAAAAAAAGAGGTTATTATTGATGAAAAGTTTTCTCTTAAGGCTGCTGAATTATATGGGCTTTTTCCCATAGGCACTTTTGGTGCGATTCTGCTTGCTTATAAAAGAAATATTATTTCAGAACAGGATGTTAAAAATATTGTTGGAGGTCTTATTTCAGGTAATTTTCGTATAGGGGCAGATGTTCTAAATGAATTTTGGAAATTATTTGATTTGGTTAAATTAGAGAAAATTGCTTCTAAGAGTAAGCTTACTGTAAAGGATGCTGAAGACATAGGTGATAAGATAAAAAAAAGGATAGCTGAAAGACACGGTTTGTAAAGTTGGATAAAGTTTAGCAATTGAAACATTTATAAATTACGTCTCTCTCTCTCTCTGTTATGAATTCGAATAAGGTGTTAAAGATTTTGATTGTAGTTTTCTTGGTTCTTTTTGGTGCTTGGGTAATTTATTGAATTTGGGACTGTGATCTATAGCAGACGCACTAAATAAAGTTGTGAATAAATCACAATACCACGAAAATGGTACAAGACAAACTCGCAATTTTAGAAATGAAGTGAAAATTACTCATAATCGTAATGCGTCCGCGTAATAGTAAACGCATAAACCTTACGGAAATTAAATGCGTTTACTATAGTAGAAGTCAATGTTCTTGCTAATAGAAGCACTGATTGAGAATTTGATTATGACATTGTTTTTGCGAATATGGGGTATTTTGCCCGGCATTATACACAATTAGGTTGATTATGTTCCCAGTTTTCCTAATTGTGTATTAGAGATTTGGGATACAAAATATAACACAATTATCCTAAACCTCTATAACTCCCAAACTCATTGCTTGGCGTTTGCCGTACTCCGTTGAGTATTCTCATGACGGGCTTAGAAGTTTTTAGCACGAGGGCAGATTTATAGTTTGTTTTAATTTTCAACAATAGCTTTTATTCTACGGACGCCTGCTGAAACTGAGCTTTGCTCAGTGATTTTTATTTTACCAATGTCTTTCGTGTTCTTAACATGAGGACCTGTGCAAATTTCTCTGCTGAAATAACCTTTCTTTTCTTCAGTGTCTAAGACTGTGTAGACGCTAACTCGCTCTGGATATTTGTGTCCGAATTCTCCTTTAGCTCCGCTTTCTATTGCTTTTTTATATTCTAGTTCTTCGCATTTTATTACTAGGTTTTTTTTCGCTATGCTATTTACTATGTCTTCTATTTTCTTTATTTCTTCTTCTGTGAGTTTTCTTGAGAATGTGAAATCAAATCTTGTTCTATCTTGCGTGATGTTTGAGCCTCTTTGGGCTACTTCTGGACCTAGGACTCTTGACATTGCTTCATTGAGGAGATGGGTGGCTGTATGCAGACGCGTGGTTTTTTCAGAATTGTCTGATAGGCCTGATTTGAATACGCCTGCCGATGTTGTTCTTGAAAGTTCTTGATGTTTTTGATATTCTTCATGGAATTCTTTTGTATTAACTTTAATATTTTTTTCTTTTGCCATTTCTTCAGTCATTTCTATTGGGAAGCCGAATGATTGGAATAATAGAAAAGATTCTTTGCCCGAGATTTCTTTTTGGTTTTCTGCTAGCTTATTAAATTGTCTTATTCCTCTTTCTAATGTGCTTTTGAATTTTATTTCTTCTTTTTCCAATTCTTTTAATATTATTTCTTTGTTTTTCTTTAGAGTTTCATAGTCGTTATATATATGAATTACTTTTTCTGCTAATATTGATGTGAAATTTATTTCTATGTTGAGCAATTTGCTGTATCTTATTGCTCTTCTGATTAGCCTTCTTAGAACATAACCTTGTCCTACATTTGCTGGAGTTATTGAATTTTCATCACCTATTATGAATGTTGCTGCTTTGATATGGTCTGCTATGATTCTCATTTCTTTTTTATTGTCTTCGTATTTTTTATGTGATATTCTTTCCATTTCTTTTATTATTGGTTGCCATATTTCTGTCAGGTAGTTGTCGTCTAAATTATTTAAGACTGCTAATGTGCGTTCTACTCCTCCTCCAAAATCAATGTTTTTTTGCTTTAATGCTATAAATTTTTTATTTTTTATTTTTTCATGTCGATCGTGCTTATTGATATCAGCACGTCGATCATCCAAAAATTCACTATTTGGTTCAAGAATTTTTTCATGTCGAAGTGTTTGGAAACCACACACTTTAGTGTGTGGAACACTTCGAGCATCCAAAAATCGAGCACCAATCAAACCACACCTTTTAAGGTGTGGTGGTGCATCGATTTTTTGATATTGCATGAAGACATCATTTCCAATTTCTACCCAGTTTTCATCTCTGGGATTGAATATTTTGGGCGCTGGTTTTTTATTATCTTTCCAATAAAACATTTCTGTGTTTGGACCACATGGACCTGATTCTCCTGCTGGACCCCACCAGTTGTCTTTTTTTGGAAGAAATACTATTCTTTCTTTTGGAATTCCTAAAGATAACCATGTTTTTTCTGATTCTTCATCTCTTTCGGCATCGCTATCTCCTGCGAAACAAGACACCGCGTATTTTTCTAAAGGTATTTTTAATATTTTTGTATGAAATTCAAATGTCATAGATATTGCTTCTTTTTTCCAATAGTCCTCCAGAGACCAGTTGCCTAACATTTCAAAAAATGTGTGATGGGTTGTATCTCCTACTTCGTCTATGTCTCCTGTTCTGATGCATCTTTGGACGTTTACGAGACGTTTGCCTAAAGGATGTGGTTGTCCTATTAGATAAGGTACTAATGGGTGCATTCCAGCGGTTGTGAACAGAACTGTTGGGTCGTTTGATGGAATTAAGGATGAATTGGGTATTTCTTTATGTTTTTTTGATTTGAAGAATTCTATAAATTTTTTAATTAGCTCTTGACGCGTGATTGCCATAGTTATTGTGGGAATAGCATATTTTTAAGGGTTTTTGATTTGGATTTTATAGGTATTTGGATGCAATTATATTTATTAATTGATTTTTGTGGGCTTTTGAATGGTAAGGAAGATAAAGAATATTATTAGTATTGATTCTAAGTTTTTGAGTTTGCCTTGAGTTTATGAGATTCCTATTGATGATTTGGATTTGGTTGAAGATAAACTTAGTGGTCTTCGCGATTTTTTACCTGTTGTTCAAAGTTATCTATCTGTATAATTGCACTAAACGGTCATCCATACTACTTATACGCGTGAAGAAGCTAGAAAATTGTAAGATTGGTTTTTATTAACTTGCCGAAAGGATTGCTATTTTTCTTCTTATGTTTTGAATTTCTTCTTCTAATGAGTCTTTTTTTTCAGGCAAGATTTTTATTGATTCTGCATTATTTGGGCTAACTTTTATTTGAGGCAGGTATTGTATTATTATATCCATTTCTTTACGCATTTCAAAGATTACTTTTTTGAGGAGATTTTTTATTGAAAATTCTTCTTTACGATATTTTTTGTAACGGTCATATTTTTGGAGAGATGTAAGAATTTCCATTTCACAATAGAGTAATTGTTTTTTCCCATAAATTATTTGCTGGTTCCCTATTCCAACAAATTGTTCTTCAGTAGGCATTTTCAAAGATCTCTTTGTTAACTGATGAGATTCTTGATTTTATGTTTTCTATGTCTTTTTCCCAGTTGCTTATTTCTTCATCTTCTTTTGCCTTTAAGTCTTTAATCATTTTAAGAAGTTCATCCATTTGATTTAGTTTTTCAGATATTTTTTCCAGGGAGTCACGTGCTTCTTTGAATTTATCGAGCTTTACAAATAGTGGGCGTTTATCGTTCATTTGACTTGAAACCATAGGTCTTGGTTCTTCGTTTGTTTGTCTGCGTTGTTGTATTTGTTGAGGTGCTGATTTTGGAGTCCATTCTTCCAATTCTACGGTTTTTATAGGTCTACTTGTTTGAGGTTTTTCGTTTTCTTGGTCCCATTCTGGGAGTTCTGGTAGACTTTTGTCTTCATCTTCGACCGCACTTTTTATCATAGTTTGGCTGAATCCTTTCTTCATCATTGAGTCTGGAAATGATGGGAGTCCGTGAATATTATCTTCCTGAGATGTGTCTATTGGAGGAAGAGTGGTTCTTTGATAATCTCTCATTGATGGAGCTCCACTGGAAGGAAAATCTGGCAATTCGCCTGCTGAATTTTTCTTTTTTAGGCCAAACATTTTATTAATCTTTATTTTGTAACTTTCTTTATATAGGTTTATCTTAATTATTTAGGAGTTACATGTTTTCTATTTGTTAACTTGTACTATAAGATTTTAATATAGAAAGGTTTTTATTGTCTACCTGTTAATTGTTTTACATGCTTGAAAAGTTTTTAAATGATTATGTTTCTATCGTCGCTGGTTCTGGTGCTGATAAAATTGTAAGTATTTTGTTCAAAAAGAAGAATGTTAATGAATTCTTAATCGCTAAGAAGCTTAATATGACAATAAATCAAACTAGAAACATACTTTACAAACTTGCAGATAAGGGTCTCGTTTATTTTATGCGCAAGAAGGACTTGAAGAGTGGTGGGTGGTACACATATTTCTGGACACTCGATGACTACAAATGTCTTGTTAGTTATCAAAATACTTTGTTAAAGGAGATTGAGCGTCAGGAAGGTATTCTTTTAACTAGAAAGACAAAACAATTTTATGTTTGCAAAACTTGTGGTGTTGAAGTTATGGAAGAACAGGCCTTATTACATGACTTTACTTGTTCGGAGTGTGGGGAAGTTTATACTTCAAAGGATCCGTCTGAAAGTGTTAAAGAAGTTGAAAGGTCTATTCAAAAGTTGCGTGATAAGGTTGTTCAGATGCAAGTTGTAATTGATGAGCTTGCTATTTCGCGTGTTCCAAAGCCCGTTAAGAAAGCTGAAGTGATTAAGAAAGGTAAGAAGAGCAGTAAGAGTAAGAAGAAGTTATCTGGAAAGTCTTCTAAGAAGGTTGGGAAGAAAATTATTTATAAATCTAAGAAAAAATCTGTTAAGAAACCTGTCAAAAGATTTGTTAAGAAAGTAAGTTCGGGAAAGAGGAAAAAATAATTTATGGTTTATAGACGTGATTTTCGCCGTCAACAACCGCCGACGGAGTTTTTTTCTAGATGGAGTGTGACTCATTTAATTATTTTTGTAACCGTAATTACTTTTTTTTTATTTTTGATTTTATCTTTCTTGATTCCTTCTATAATGGATTTTGTAGCAATAAAACCTTCTCTTATATTATCTGGAATGTATCTTTGGACAATTGTTACAAGTATATTTATGCATGCGGGTTTTTTTCACTTGTTCGTCAATATGTTTTCTTTGTTTTTCTTGGGAAGCTTAGTTGAGAAAATAATTGGACGTAGACGCTTTATTTGGTTTTATTTAATTGCAGGGGTGGTTGGGAGCTTATTTTTTGTTTTGTTTACATACTTAGGGGGTTTTGTTCCAAGAGGAGACTTTATTTTTGGAGGGGTTGATGATTTTGCAGTAGGTGCTAGTGGAGCCATATTTGGGTTATTGGGGATATTGGCAACTTTATTGCCTCGGAAGAAAATTTATTTGATTGTAGGTCCTTTATTAGTTATTGTTCTTCAATTTAGTATTGGTCCATTTGTTTCAGGAAGTATGGGTAATGTAGTTAATATCGCCTCTACCATATTAATATTTTTAATGATATTCTCGATGTTTTCTCCAAGTAGTTCTTTTAGAAGGATTTCTATGCCTTTGAGTTTATCTTTCTGGTTAGCTCCTATAGTTGCAATAGTTCCTTTGTTGATTGTAGGGTTTTTTGTGAAGTTGCCTATTGGGAACATGGCTCATCTTGGAGGTTTAGTTGCTGGATTGATTTATGGAGCTTATTTACGAGGAAAGTATAAACAGAAAGTTAAAATGTTGAATAGGATGATAAAATAAAATGGCTGTTAAGAAAAAAATGTCTTGGAAGAGAGAATTTGCAGATTTGGTAGAGGATTCTTGGTCTTATTTGGGAAAGCATAGGAAATATGTTTATGCTTCTGCTTTAGTATTTTTCGCAAGTGCTATTTTTGGATATGTTTATTCTGCTCAGCTTGGTTTTTTTGATAAATTTCTGGAGGAAATTGTAAGGTCTATGCAGGATTTAGATTATTTAGAGCTTATATGGTTTATATTTAGCAATAATGTTACTAGCTCTTTATCAGCTTTATTTCTTGGAGCTTTTTTTGGGATTTTTCCATTGTTCAATGCTTTATTTAATGGGTCTATTTTAGGATATGTTTATTCTAAAGCTTCTTCTATTGTGGGATATTTAGTTATATGGCGATTGCTTCCTCATGGGGTGTTTGAATTGCCCGCTATTTTTATTTCCTTGGGTTTGGGAATCCATATAGGCGCTTCTTTCTTCGGGGTTGATAAATTGAAGACATTTAAGTTTAGGTTTAAAGAATCGCTTAAGGTGTTTCTTGTGATTGTTGTTCCGTTACTTGCTTTAGCAGCTATTATAGAGAGTTCACTTATTTTCTTTATGGGCTAATTTGAGAATAGAAGAACGTTTTTAAATTGCTTAATGGTTACTTGTTAATGGATGATTTAGCTGGAGTTACTCGCGAGTCTATTGCCGAACTGGATGATGCTCGTGAAAGAGAGAATCTTCGAAAGGTCGAGGCTGCTTTATTTGTTTCAGGGAAGTTTATGACTTTAAAGGAGCTTGTTGCTCTTACTGATGTAAATCCTTTAATTTTACGGGATATACTTCGCACTCTTGAAGAGAAATATATTGGAAGCGGAATTGAAGTAGTTCGTCGGGAAGATTTGTGGAAAATGGATGTGCATTCTGATTTTGTCCATTTTGTTAATCGTCTGGCTACAGGAGAATCAGAGTTTACAAAAGCCGAACAGGAAACGCTAGCTATTATTGCTCACAAACAACCAATGAAACAATCTATTTTAGTTAAGATACGGGGAAATAAAGCATATGACCATATTGCCAAGTTTGTTTCAATGGGTTTAATTTTGAAAAAGAAGACAGGACATACGTCTGAATTATCTTTGAGTGAAAGTTTTTACAATTATTTTAATGTTGGGAATTCTGATGATGGGTTGGATAAATTTCCTGTTGCTAGTGGAGATAAAACTGATGCAGAAGTTTCTAATAAAGATGTTTTACCAGTAAATAGCGGAGATATTTAGAATGAACTTTTTTACTTGGGTTTATATCTTTTTATTCTTTTTCGGTATATTCTTTCTTACAATTTTTATGTTTTTACATTATAGAAATCGTTATCGTTTGTTTTCTAGTCCTGCTTTTACTAAGCATTACTCCGTTTCTTTTTTAGTTCCAGCTTATAATGAACAAAATAGTCTTGTTGAGACTATCGAGGCCATTGTTAATATTGATTATCCTACTGATAAAAAGGAAATTATAATAATTAATGATGGAAGTAAAGATAATACTAAAGAGATTGCTTTAGAGCTGGTTAAAAAATATTCAAATGTTAAACTTTTAGATAAAACTAACTCTGGAAAGGCTAATTCTTTAAATGAGGCTTTGAAAAAAGCTACCGGTGAACTTATTGCAGTGGTGGATGCAGATTCTTATCCTCAAAAAGATGCTCTTCTCAAAATGATTGGGCATTTTGATGATTCTTCAGTTGGGGCTGTAACTTCTCGCGTTTTGGTGAAAAATAAACCTAATTGGCTTGGAAAATTTCAAGTGATGGATTATTCTATTATTGCATGGACTAGAAAACTGCTTGATTTTGTAGATTCAGTATACGTTACTAATGGTCCTTTAAGTATGTATAGAACTGCTTTAGTGAAGAAATTAGGAGGTTTTGATCCTAAAAATTTAACAGAAGATATTGAAATTACTTGGCATATATTAAGTGAAGGGTATAAGACGCGAATGTCTTATGATGCAATTGTTTATACGACTGTTCCTGAAGATTTTAAGACATGGGTGAAACAACGGGTTCGCTGGAATTTAGGAGGCTTACAAACTGTTCAAAAATATGGTTGGGCCATGTTCCAGAAAGGTGCATTTGGTCATTTCGTTATTCCTTATGTCACTGCTTCATTTATTTTTGCAATTATTGGATTCATATTATTTTTTCGCTATATATGGATTAAAGGCTCATACAACTTTTTTTCTTGGTATTATTCTTTACAAGGGTATCCTTTTTGGAGATATTTTGATTATACAGTTTCATTTACATTGCTTCTTTTCTTAGGTATATGCTTTTTTGTTTTGGCTATTTGGTATTATAATCTTGGGTTTAGAAATTCTGAAACTGGCAACAAAAGTGTTATAAAGATTGTAGCGTACTCTTTTTTCTATAGGTCGCTATATGTAATACCTTTAATAATAGCTATTTACAAATTAGCGCGTGGAGATATTAGATGGTATACAAAATAATGAATAGTAGATTTAGGATTTTTTTAGAGTCTGCAATTATATCTATGCTTATATTAATAATCGGTTTTTCTTTTGGGTTGTATGTAGAATCGAATAGGAATGATAAAATTATCGAAAATTATAAAAATTATGAAATACAAGCCTTAGATTTGAAATTGCAGAATTATTATTATCAAATTATGGATAGCAGTTCTTGTAAACAAGCAATAGAACAAAATTTTCAATTTGCAGAGGATATTTATTTAACTGGGCTTGAATTGGAAAAGTTTGAGGAACTTAATCAGATTACCGATGAGCTTTTAAGGGAAAAAAAGAGATATAGTTTGCTTAAAACCGAATTATGGCTTAATACTCTTTTGTTGAAGAAGAAGTGTGATGCTTCTTTTGATACTATTGCTTATCTATATGCAGGAGACACTACAAATTCAAGAATTGTTGCTGAACAGAAGATAATATCTAATGTTTTGAAAGATTTGAAGAAAGAAAAAGGCAATTTATTGGTGCTTCTTCCAGTAGCTGGAGATTTGGGTTTGAATGCTGTAGAGCTTCAAAAGAGAGTGCATAATGTTACTAGACTACCAGTTATTATTATTAATGAAGAAATTGTTTTAGAAGGATTTAATTCTATAGATGAGATAAAAAAATATCTTCGCTTTTAGGATGTATTTTTTATCACCATAAATGATTTAAAGAGGTGTTTTGTTTCTTAGTCATGGATTATTTAGATCTCAAGTCATATAATGGGGTGAATTATGTTGAAGCTATTAAAGATGGCGAGATAATTCGCGTGCCTGAAAGTGTGGCTGTAATGGAAGATTTGTTTATATTGCGCAAGATAGTTAGCCCTTCTCAGCAGAATTTACCTGTTCAAAATGTTCCTAAGCAGCGCGAAACACTTTCTGTTTCTAAAAGTTCAATTATGTCTGATTGGAAACATGGCAAGTTTGGGGTTAAAAAGAATAATGCTGTGCAGGATTTGATTCCCAATTTTAACTGGGAAATTTCTAGAAATAGGAAGAAGAGTAATTTAACTCGTGCTAAACTTGCTGTGATGATAAAGGCTACAGAGGAAAATGTTAAGATGATTGAATTAGGGGAGTTGCCTGCAGATGATTTTATTTTAATTTCTAGGATAGAGCAGATATTTGGAATTAATTTGCGCAAGCATCCTGCTTCTATTGCTCAAGTTAATTTGGCGGATTTGCAGAAACGCAACGAGCAGGTTAAGAAGGATACTATAGTTAAGAATGCCGGAACTGTCTTTAAGGATTCTACTAGTGTTAGTGGGAATGATATAGAAATTCTTGAATGAATTTCTAAATCTTCGTTTCTTACGAAACTTCAGATATAGAGATTTTAGATTGATTGGTTTTTGTATTTTTAGGTTTAGGTGGGTTTTAAAATTAAGATTACTTGGGATTTTTATGAGTGGTGATAGTTATTCTTCAGATTGTGGAAGGCGTGGGGGGAAAGAATACACTTTATTGTTCTATTGAAACGAAACCATTTGAATATAGTTCTGTTGATTGTTTGAATTGCGGATTTAGTTATGTCAACGTGCTTGCTGAAACCACGACCTTTACAGGCTGTCCCATAATTAATCTAAAACCGAGGGCTCATCCGCTCCCTAGT
>JBBTAL010000029.1:0-1234 GCA_038044225.1 Nanobdellota archaeon | reverse complement strand
TTAGGATAATTGAGTTACATTTTGTTCCTAAACCTCTAATAGACAATTTGGAAAACAGGTAACCTAATCAACCAAATTGCCTATATTAATGGAATTAGATTAACCCATTCAGGTGTATTGATTAGTCCTGTTAGTTTTGCTAAGATGTAAATAATTAGAACAGCCATGGCTAACCAGAAAATAATGTCTGAAACAGTCACTTTTCTCATTGAGGTGATAAGATAAAGGATTATTAATATGTTTCTATCTATTAATTTACATTATGTCCTGAAATCACAATCATCCTTTTATACTCTCAAATATATTCTTTATTTTGATGGTGCTTAAACATTTTATTGAATCACAACAACTTGATAAAGAGATTATTTTTGAGATTTTTAACAAGGCCGATGAACTTCGAGAGAAGAAATTTATCGAACCTGTATTGCGAGGGAAATTACTTGCTACTCTTTTTTATGAACCAAGCACTAGGACTAGATTGAGTTTTGAAGCGGCTATGTTGAAATTAGGGGGAAGCGTAATATCTACTGAAAATGCTAAGGAATTTTCTTCTGCCGTAAAGGGGGAAACGCTTGAGGATTCAATACGCATTGTTTCTTCTTATGCTGACGCAATAGTCATTAGACATTATGATGAAGGTACTGCGAGTATTGCAGCTTCAATAAGCAAAGTTCCAGTGATAAATGCTGGTGATGGAAAGGGACAGCATCCTACACAAGCTTTACTTGATTTGTATACAATTTATAAGGAAATTGAAAAACTTGATGGGTTGAAAATTGCAATTGTTGGAGATCTTGCTTCTGGAAGGACTGCTCGTTCATTGTGTTATCTTTTGGGAAAATTTCCCGCGAATGAGATAATTTTTATTTCTCCGGAGCACTTGAAAATGAAAGATGATATTAAAGAATATCTTACCAGGCACGGCGTTAAATTTATCGAAGAGAATAATCTTGATAAAGTTTTGCCTTTAGTTGATGTAGTTTATATGACTCGTATTCAAAAAGAAAGAATTACTTTAGATGAATATAATAATGCACGTGGAAGGTATGTAATTAATCAAAATAATATTGGATTGTTAAAGGAGAGTGCTAGAATTTTACATCCGTTGCCTAAGATTGATGAAATAAAATTATCTGTTGAAATTGAAAATACTGATCCTCGAGTGGCTTATTTTAGGCAGGCACAAAACGGGCTTTATATTAGGATGGCTTTGCTTGTGCATATGTTGGGTTGA
>JBBTAL010000028.1:0-1238 GCA_038044225.1 Nanobdellota archaeon | reverse complement strand
AAACTCAAAAAATCCAGATTTAACCACAATCTTCAAATCTTCAATTTTAACATTTTCTTTATTTGTCACAGTCATCTTAGTCTTTGTGGAATTCAAAGGAATATCATTAATAGAAACATCAACAACATCTTTTAAATCAAATATACTCACAGCGAGAGTATCTTTAAAAAAACCGGTCCTCTTTCCCTTTATCTGATATTCAAAAGCATAAATACCTCGCTTATCACGAAGAATCTCTTTAAACGGAACTGCAGAAACCTCAAGAGTTATTGTTTCTCCCCCATTTATTCTAAAAAATTCTTTAGGATACATTCCAATGCTAACTAAAGAATAAATCTGAAATTCATCATCAACGTCTTCAAGATTAGTTATATTAAGTGTAAATGTAGCATTCGATTTATCAAATTCAGTAATTATGATATCTTTTTTCTCCAAAACTTTAACATCTAAATTCGCCGCACTAACTAAAGAAAACATTAAAAAAAGAATAATTAAACTAAAAAATTTGATATTCATCAAACCGTTGATTGTTTTTTCTATTTAAACATTATTGTGAAGCAATGTCTCTTTAATATGAACTACTTCTTTCCAGTCAGCTCTAAAAGTGCCTTCATTTCCTCTTTAAAATCCTGAACATCCTTCTCAACTCTCTCCTTCATTTGAACAGTCCTTCCAGGAATTACATACTTATTATATATTTCTTTGAAAAACCTAGTAGCTCCAGACGTATTCCACTGATTAGCAAAATCTTTCGCAAGAGTTCCTTTGATTTCTATACCTAATTCAACAAATTTGTTCATTTTTTTCTTCTTTCCATCAACCTCGACCTCTACATCTTCCATTCCAAATATGCGCCACTTGAAATCAAGCTCTATCTTAAAATAATCTGTTATTTCCTTAGAAGCCTTCCATACAATCTCAAGATCCTTAGCATTACCCTTGACTTTCTCGGTATATAGATCTTCAATAATTGTATAATTTTCTCCTTTAATCCAATCAAACGCATAAGAATAAAGGTTCTTGAAATCGCCGTAGCCAACAAACTTAACTTTCTCTTTCAAAACTACATCTCTTTCAACCATGTTCTTTGTAAAAGCAAACAAACTTTCTATATAAACTTTGCTCCCAAAGGCAAGATTTATGCTTGACGATATCAATCAGCATTGTATAAAACTTACTCTATATTTATAGATATAGACAATTTGGTTGATTGCGTTACCTATTTTCCAAATTGTCTA
>JBBTAL010000027.1:0-3716 GCA_038044225.1 Nanobdellota archaeon | reverse complement strand
GTAATAGTAAACGCATAAACCTATACGAAAATTAAATGCGTTTACTATAGGAAGGCTTTAGTGAATAAAGTGAGTAATGTTCCTGAAGAAATAAGAAATGTTCCATTTTCTGCTTTGGCACCAATAACAACACCAATAGCTGACGATGAAGTCACAGTAGGACCAAGAACTGGGATGTTTGTGAGATATGGAGGAAAATTCCCTCTGATTGAAGACAACTTATATAAAGATATTTTATCTTTTAGAACAGGAATTGAGCTGGAGCTTGGAGGGATGTACTCTGGTGACAATCCTACAAATCAAATAACTGCTGCAGGACCATTTGATGCAAATTATTATTCTATATATACAAAAGCTGGACCTGATTGGAACTCATTTTTAATTCCTAAATTATTTGCCGGAATAGAATTTAGAGTTTCTGATTCTTTATCTCTTGGAGCAGGATACAGTATATGGAGAGAAGATTTAGTTGCTGAAACAGGAAGGTATATTGGAAAGTCAGAATCTACTGGCAATGGAACGTATACTCAATCACAAACGAGAAATGGAGGATTTAATCTTGTAGATATGGCTGTTGGTTCAGTATTTGGATCACTTAAATATAAAACTGGTAAAGGATATAATGGATATAATTTATTTATTGAATTGGGTATGCAAAATATTCTTGATAAAAAATATTATGATTTAGGCAGAGAGGCAGATATTGATTTTGGTAAAAATCCATTTACAGTTTCAGTTGGTGGAAGTTTAAGTTTCTGATTTACCTAAATGAGATAGATTACAAACTTTAATATACTGACTTTTTGTTTGATTATTATGATTAATTATAAAAAGTACAAATGGTTTTTTACTAAATCTGGAAAATTAGTTGTTGGGGGCAAAAGTGCTGAAAGTAATGATACTCTTCTTACTGATTTAAAGAAAATGCGCAAGGAGTTGATTGTTATGCATACTAAATCTCCTGGTTCGCCTTTCTGCGCGATTATTGCGCCTGTTTCTACTACTAGTGCATCTGATATTGAAGAGTGCGCTGTTTTTACTGGATGTTTTTCCCGTGCGTGGAAAGAAGGCAAGAAGTCTGCTTCGGTTCATATGTTTAAACTTTCTCAACTTAGTAAAAGTAGTAATATGAAATCTGGAAGTTGGAATGTTAACGGTAAAGTTAAAGATTTTAATGTTAATTTGGAACTTGTTATAACCAAACAAAATGATATTGTTAGGGCAGTTCCTAAGTTATCTGTAAATGCTGATGAGCTAATTGCTTTTGCTTATCCTGGAAAGATAGATAAAACTAAACTAATTATTTCTAATAAATCTGCATTGAAAAAATTAAATAAAGAACAATTACTTTCCGCATTACCTGCTGGAGGAGTTACACTCAAATGAGATTCGGAACTCTTTCATTTCAGATAGGAAAGAATGGACTTACTGAAACAGGCATTAAACATTTAGCTAGTGCTTTTAAAACGCGTAAAGTGATTAAAGTTCAACTGTTGAAAAGTGCGACTAACGACAGAGCTCGAATGGAAAGTGTTGCTCAAGAAATTATTAAAGGACTTCCTGGAAAATATAATTACCGAGTTATAGGATTTACTATTATTCTTATGAAGAGAATGACTCCTATCAAAAAATCGATGCACCCCCGTACATTTTAATGAGATATTATGGGTGCTCGATTTTGGGATGCAAGAAAATTCTGCTCGAAAAGAATTTTCTGCACAGAAATTTGTTGTTGTGAACAAATTTCTTGTGCTCAAAGTGTTCGTCAGACACACTTTGACATGAAAGAGTTTGCTAAATAGATTTGGAGAAAAGTTTAAAATACTTGAAAATATATGTTGTTATGGTTTCTAGAAAAAGACCGTATGAGAGTTCTAAGGAAATTGGGGATGATAGAGTTACTAGGGTAGGAGACTACCATCGTCCTCGCATTATTGATATGAGCCCTGTGGAACTAGATCAAGATGAAATAAATGTAGTGGAAGATTATATATTACATCATACTAAATCTGATAGATTAACATCTGTAAGAGACACCGATGTTGTATTTGATTAATATTCTATAAAACTTACGAATCAAAAAAACATTGAGTGTTTTTTGGATGATCAAAGTGTTCTATCAAGATGCACTTTGACATAAGTAAGTTTTATAAAGCGTCTTTTTTAGTAGTCTTTATGAATGGCATTAGAACGATTCAAGCTGGAAAATATAATTCTTTGTTAGCTTCTGCTTTAAAAGGATACGATGAAATTAAAGCACCTGAATGGGTTTTATTTGTGAAGAGCGGACATGGTAAACAACGCCCTATTGATGATGAAAACTTTTGGTATAATAGAACTGCTAGTATTCTTAGGCAAATTTATTTACGCGGAAACGCTGGAGTAGGGGTTGAGAGACTTAGAACTAGATATGGAAATCGCCAAGATAGAGGAAAACAACCTCCACATTTTGCTAAGGCAAGTGGTAAGATATTAAGATTAATTTTACAGCAAGGAGAGTCTGCGGAACTTTTAGCTAAGGCAAGTGATGGAAAGGCTAAGGGCAGAGTTTTAACTGAAAAAGGCAAGAAATTACTTGAAGGGATAAAGGAATAAAATGACTGAAAGTTATCATAAGAAAATTGTTTTGGGTGTTCACACTAGAAGAACTAAGTGGGCTCCTGCTTGGGCTGTCGTTCGCAGGTTTGGAAAAGGAAAGAGAGTACATCCTTCCGCTATGACAAAGATACGCAGAAGCTGGAGACGAACTAAGTTAAAAATTAAACCACGCCGAACAGGCAAGAAGCATCTAGGATAAATATGGAATCAATAATATCTATGCGCTGTGAAATAGTACCTGGGAGCCCTTATCATCCTGCTGCTGAAAGTCCTAGAAATGCTTCTTTAATTGCTTTAAGAACTCTTAGAGATTCTGGACATTATACTCATGTTAGAGTGGGTCAAGTAGATACTTTTGGAAGCAAGGACGCATTTAATGTTCAATTTAATAGTATGGATGGAACTTTAATGATTCATGATTTTTCAGGAAGACCTGAATTAGCAAGACAGGACGTTGAATTATTACTCAAAAGAAGAAATCTTAGACTTGAGACAGATCATGATGATTTAATGTGTAAGAGCTATTCAGATTCATGGAGTTATACACCAGAACCATTAGAGGTTGAAATATAATGGCTGAAGTAAAAACTAACACGCTTGAAAGAGAATATACTATTCCTCTTAGAAAGGAATGGACTAAAGTGCCTTCTTATAAGAGAACGTCTAAAGCTGTAAAAGCTATAAAAGAATTCATTGCAAAGCACATGAAAGTGCCCAATAGAGATTTAGATAATGTTAAGATTGATTCATATTTGAACAATGAAGTATGGCATCGCGGAGTTTCTACGCCTCCTGCAAACATTACTGTTAAAGCTATAAAGAAAGGAGATATTGTTCATGTCACTTTTGTTACTGACCCTGAAAGAGTTAAGTTTGCCCGTGAACGTCATGCTAGAAAGCATGTTAAAGCAGACAAGAAAGTAACTGCTCCTGAAGTGAAGAAAGAAGAAAAGACTGAAGAACAAAAAAAAGCTGAGACTGAAAAAGAAAAGTCGGTAGCAATTGCAAATGAAAAACTTGCTGAACAACAAGCTAATGTTCAGAAGCACGTTCCTATTGATAATAAGGCTAATAAGAAGGCACCTATTCAAAGAAGAAGAACGATTGCTTCTAGTTGA
>JBBTAL010000026.1:0-5839 GCA_038044225.1 Nanobdellota archaeon | reverse complement strand
TTATATGATTTCTATGGAACTGAATGCGTTCATTGTCATGAGATGAATCCTCTTATTGAGAAACTTGAGGGCGAGTTGAAAGTTAAAGTTGTAAGGCTTGAGACGTGGCATAATGCTATGAATGCTAAGAAATTGCAGGAATTTGACAAAGGGCGTTGTGGCGGAGTTCCTTTCTTTTACAACGACAAGACAGAAAAGTTTATTTGTGGTTCTACGACTTATGATAAGTTGAAAGAGTGGGCTAAGGGATAATTGTGTTACTTTTAAGTGGGGAAAGATTTATAAAATGTGATTAAATTATGTTTTTATTATGTCTGAAACTGAACACAATCCTATTGAAAGTAAATTGAATAAGATATTAAGTAATCAAAAAGAAGTTAATAATAATCTTCCTGGTTGTATAACTTATTTAACTATTTTTGTTGGGGCGTTTGCTGCAGTAAAATCTTGTAGTAATACTGAAGATATTATGAAAAGATATGGACCTTTGTCTAGTGTGAGAGTAGAAAATGTTATAGGCAATAGTGCTCCAGAAGAATTTGTTGAACTAAATGGACAGAGATTTTACTTATCTATTGATGGAAAGCCTGTTCATAATTATGTTAAAAATAGATAGGATTTAGTTCTTTGGTTAATTATAGTAATTGCTTTGTTTTCTTAAAAAGAAAGTCTTAAATATACCAAGTTACTTGGTTACTTAGTAACCATGGCATCTAAAACGATTAAGATTAGCGAAGAAAATTATAAAATGCTGCTTGGAATAATGGCGGATTTACAACAAAAAAATGGGGAAAGGGCTTCTTTTGACGATGCAATTGATAATTTAACTAGTGAGAAAAAAAGAAATGGATGGACAGTCATGGAATCTGCTGGAGCTTGGAACGATATGACGGATGAAGAAGCTAAAGAATTTTTAGATTCAACTTATAAAGAAAGAAAAATAAAATCTAGAAGACTTGATTAATGGTGTGCTTAGATACCGATGTTATTGTGCATTTCTTAAGAAAAAATGAAGAATCTGTAGAATTAATAAATAAAATACTTGAATCAAAACAAAAAATTAAAATTACTTCAATAAATGAATTTGAACTTTGGAAAGGCATTTATAAAACCAATAATAAAAATAGAGAGAAATCCCTTAGACAATTTTTATCTTCGGTTGTGATACTTTATTTAGATAGCGATTCTGCACAAAAAGCTGCTGAAATTTTTCAAATTTTACAACATGAAGGAAATCCTGTAGATGCCTTAGATGTGATGATTGCAGCGATAGCTATAATTAATCACGAAACTGTTTTGACGATGAATAGAAAACATTTTGAAAGAATTAAAGAATTGAATCTTATTTAATTTTAAATCGCTTGATTTATATACTTCTTGAAATAATCTTCATTGAGGGATGATGGAAAAAGTAATTGCTAATTTTAGTGTGCCTTATTTACAAATCCTTAATGAGAATGCTGTTTGTGATGAGAAAAATAAGCCAAAGATTTCTGATGATGTTCTTCGTGAGATGTATAGATATTTTATTTTGACTAGGGCTTTTGATGATAAAGCTCTTAAATTGCAGAGGCAAGGAAGATTGGGGACTTACGCCCCAATGCGAGGTCAAGAGGCAGGGCAAATTGGCTCGGCTTTTGCCTTGGGAAAAGATGATTGGGTTTTTCCTGCTTTTCGTGAGAACGGAGTTTACATGATTAAGGGCGTTAGTCCTGAAATGCTTTTCCGTTATTGGGCTGGCGATGAAAGAGGTATGCAAATTCCTAAAGGAATTAATATTTTACCTGTTTCAATAACTGTGGGGGCGCACTTGCCTCATGCCGTCGGGGCTGGAATGGCTTTTAGTTATTTGAAACAGAAAAATGTTTCTGTCGTTTATTTTGGAGATGGGGCGACTTCGGAGGGAGATTTTCATGAATCTCTTAACTTTGCAGGAGTGTTTAAGGCACCTTGCATTTTTATTTGTCAAAATAATCAATGGGCTATTTCTTTACCTGTTCGCGAACAGACTGCATCTCAAACAATTGCGCAAAAAGCAATAGCTTATGGAATTCCTGGAATACAGGTAGATGGTAATGACGTTTTCGCAGTTTACAGGGCAACTAGTGAAGCAGTTGAACGCGCTCGTAAGGGTTTAGGTGCGACGCTGATTGAATGTTTGACTTACAGACTTGCTGACCATACTACTTCTGATGATGCTAAAAAATATCGTTCCGAAGAAGAAGTGCGTTTGTGGGAATCTAAAGATCCGATAATAAGATTTGAGAATTATCTTGTTTCTAAAAAAATAATTAATCCTGTGATAATTGGAAAAGTAAAAGCAGAAGCAGAACAACAGATTGAAAGAGCAGTTAAATCTGCTGAAAGTGCTAAGCCTCAACTACCTACCGAGATGTTTGATTATCTTTATTCTGATTTGACTGATGAAATGAAGGAACAACGCGAGCAGTCTAAAAGAGAAAATATTGTTTCTAAAGGCGTTAGTATTTCTGAACATTCGGCGAAGAATGCTGGAGTCGTTGGCGAATTGGAGGATGCGTGAATTTGGAAAATAAAATAGCTAATTGGATGGAATTGGGAATTAAACCATATGATGAAGTAATGGAAATTCAAGATAGACTTGTTGAGCTTAGAGCTAGCGGGTTGATTCCAGATACAATAATATCTGTGCAACATCCATTAACTGTGAGTTTTGGAGTTGATAGCAAGAATAATCAATTCAGTGATTTATTTCTTTCAAGAGTGCAACAAGCTTATGGAAATACTGAAGAAAGTAGTATTATGGAATATTTATCTGATAATGGGGCTTCATTTTCTTTGTCTAAGAGAGGCGGAGGTGCTACAGTTTTTGCACTGGGACAATTTGCATTTTACCCTGTTGTAAATCATTGTGATATAACTGGTTCGCATCAATTAGATGTTGGAGCTTACAAATCTGTAATTTATCGCACTTTATTTCAATCGCTTAGGAACTTAGGTGTTGAAGGAATTAAAGTTAGCAGTTCTTTAGATTATGCTACTCGAAATGAAAGAAAAGATGCCTGGATTGAAAGAGGAGGAGTTACCTTGAAGATGGGCTCTAAAGGAATTGGAATGAAAAGAGGAGTTGCATATCATGGTTTTGCACTAAATGCTACTAGGGAAGGAATATCTAGAAGTTGGATGGTTAATCAATGTGGGTATAGACCTGAAGAAGTAAAATTGTGGAGTGTGGAACATGAGCTGAATAAGAAAGTTGAACCTAAAGAGGTTTATGATGCTGTGCAAAAATCTATTATGGCTAATTTTGGATATGCGGGTTTTCAAAAAATTGATTTAGAAAAATTAGAGGTGAAAAATGCCTGTTAGGAATATGGTTGAGGCGCTGAACGAAGCTTTACGCCTTGAAATGAAACGAGATAAAAACATTTTGATTATCGGAGAAGATGTTGGTGAGGATGGGGGAGTTTTCCGTGTGACTGATGGACTTGCTAAAGAGTTTGGAAATTCGCGAGTTATTGACTCGCCTCTTGCTGAATCGGGGATTGTTGGAACGGCTATTGGAATGTCGCTTCTTGGATTGAAGCCAGTTTGTGAAATACAATTCGAAGGATTTATTTTTCCTGCTATTGACCAGCTTGTAAATCATGCTTCAAGAATGAGAAATCGCAGTCGCGGTCGTTTTACTACTCCTATTCTTGTTAGATGTCCTATTGGTGGAGGAATAAAAGCACTTGAACATCATTCTGACTCGCCTGAGACTTACTTTATTCATACACCTGGATTGAAAGTTGTTATGCCTTCTGGACCTTATGATGCCAAAGGACTTATGATTTCTGCACTTCGTGAAAAAGACCCAGTAATATTTTTTGAACCTAAGAAGATTTATCGTGCTATAAAAGAGGAAGTTCCTTCAGAGGCTTATGCAATTCCTATTGGAAAGGCAAATGTGATTAAGGAAGGTAGGGACGTTACGTTAATTGCTTATGGTGCGTGGGTTAAGACTGCTAAAGAATCTTTAGAAGTTTTGAAAGATGTTTCTGTTGAGCTCATAGATTTACGAACGCTCTCGCCACTTGACACTGAAACAATAATTAATTCTGTTAAGAAAACTGGGAAGTGCGTAATTGTTCAGGAAGCCCCTAAGACACTTGGATTAGCTTCTGAGATTATTGCTCGCATAAATGAGAAAGCCCTTTATTCTCTTGAAGCGCCTGTTGAACGCGTTTGTGGTTTTGATACTATTGTGCCTTTGAGATTACATGAAGAATATTATTTGCCTTCGGTTGCTAAGATAGTTTCTGCTGTTGAGAGAGTTTTGAAAAATGCGAAAGGAAACTAAAAGATGGCTCATATATTTGAGATAATTGATAAGACTAGTAGAATAATTTATCTTACTGGAGGGCAATGGAGTCACATTACGTCACCAACTTCACTTCATGCATACATGACAAGTTATTTAGAAGAAATAAAGGAAACTCTTCAGAAACCTGATAAAATCTCAAGTAGCATTTATGATAAAAACAAAGCATATTATTATAAATTTTACAAATCAAGAAGGGAATACTTGAAAGTGATAGTTAATTATTTAAATGGAGATGGGTTCGTAATAACCTCATACTTTGTGAGTAATATTGTAAAATGAAAGGAAAAATGACTCTGCACTATGACCAAGAAAGTGATTACTTAGAGATTTTTATAGAAGACTCAAGCCCTACTTATGGGCAGGAAGTTGGTGAGGACATTACAGTATTTAGAAATAAAGATACTGAAGAGGTTGTTGGTATAGGAATCTTAAATTTCAAAAAGAGAACAAAATCTCTTGCGAGCATACAACTTAATTTACCTTTCAACATTAATTTTTCAGATTTGAAGGTTTAATGGTTAGCATTAAAGGATATGTATGAATTGTACTAGCGTCGGTTGTACACAAAATGTGTACGACTCAAATTGATATTTTCAGCAATTAATTTCAACTGGTTACAATTTGTAACCGACTCATTTGAACCCTCTTCATTAAGGCGATGTTTAAGAACCTTCCAATAGTTTCTTGGGTCTTCACTATCTGTTAAAACTCCCACTACATCTACTACTGAGAAGAACCACTGTTCTTCATACCAGATTCTTCTTATCTTCTTATCTTGAAATACAACCAACGATTTATCTTCTTCCATTGTATTCTTAGTATGCTCAAGTTTTTAATAATTTGTAATTACTGGTTAATTATTTTTTCAATTTCTTTTAGCCTTTCGTACCGGAATGCCATAACCATCTCTAGGATAAAATGGGTTTACCTGTCTAAACCTTATTAATGCATCTATATTCATGGCACCTAATTTTTCCAGCTCGTCTGGATAGCCATCTCGATAAATAACGCAATTATAGCTATCTCTAGATTCAACTTTTACTATCTCGTATTCTTCTCCTTTCATTCTTTCATATTCTTGTAAATTACCAATAAATAGCTCAATTCCTCTTGCTTTTTCTATTCGTTCTTGTTTGGCCCTTTCTTTTTCTTGTTCTATCTGTTTTAGAATTCTCTCTTCTTCCTCCTTCTTTTCAAGTTCTTCCCATGAAAATCCATGACTTAGCAGACCCTTTGCAACGCTATATCTCAGGTCTCTTTTCATCCAAAGCTCATCAAAATCGTGACTAATATATTTCTTATACCATGGAAGTTTTTTCCGAAATTTTTCATAAGCCCTCACAATTACTCTTAATCTCCTTTCTGGAGCATTTCTAAGCTCAGCTCTTACTTGCTTTGCTATTTCCCCATGCATTGAATCGTAAATGGCTTGTGCCACTAAAGGTATGCCTATCATAAAAATCGTTGATAATATGGGATTATAAGATTTATAGC
>JBBTAL010000025.1:0-4576 GCA_038044225.1 Nanobdellota archaeon | reverse complement strand
CTCAAAACCGTAAAATATATAAACACACACACATATGTGTGGGTATGGCTACAAAGAACATATCTCTTTCAGAAGATGCTTATCAAATACTTGCTAGTCTACGTCAAAATGAAAAAGAAAGTTTTTCAGAGGTAGTTAGACGAATGAAGAAAAAAGTAAAATTAAGCGATTTTCATGGAATTATATCAAAAGAATCTGCGAACCAACTTGAGGAGAATATAGAGAAAATAAGAGAAATAAATAGAAGACAGCATAAAGAAAGAATCAAAAAATTAAAAGAGATGTTTCTATAATGGTTTGCCTAGATAGTTGTTTTATAATAGATATAATTAAAGGTTTGAAAGAAGCAGTTAAACTCGAGCAGGAAATAGATAATTCTAACGAAGATGTTACAATTGCTACACCAGTAATAACTGAAATAATTGTCGGATTAAATTTAACTCGGACAAAAAAATATTCTTCACCAGAAGAAAAAGATAAAGTGATGAATTTAATTAATTCTTTACATGTTCTAGATTTAGATAAAGAATCAGCTATTCTTGCAGGAGAGATTCAAGCTGAATTGGAAAATAAAGGAGAAATAATAGATATAGAAGATATTATGATTGGAGCAATAGCAAAGCACAATAATGAACTCTTAATTACAAGGAATAAAAAACACTTCGAAAAAATTCAAGGACTAAAGATAATTTCTTATTAATTAAATAAAGATTATGAAATCACATCAAAACTGAAATCTTTATAAACTCAATATTCACATTTTTATGTGAAACAAAAAAGATCTATACTTGCCAGAATGGCTCCTGAAAATAACGGGATATATGGCGTTTTTCGCCTTTCAGCATCAAGATGGCGTGCTGAAATTAACAGTATTTGCGGAGAATTCAGAACAGATTTAGATTTCAAATTATTGGAAATTCCAACAATAGATAAATTATTTTTTTATGGTCATGAAAAAGAGTTTAAATTAAATTTTAGGACATGCTCTGAAGCCGAAGCCAAGACAAGAATATTATTTCCTTCTCGCTTAGAAGCCCATTACAGCAAAAAGACTCATTCAAAAGAAAGAAACGGGGAAGGTTATGCAAGAATTTCTTTAGAAGATATAGACTTTGATAAAGAGAGAAAAGATTTAGTAATTGAAGTCTTAGATTATTACTCAAAACGTTTAGAAATGCTTCTAAAAAAGAGAGTTCGAATTGAAGTGCCTCAAAAAGACACACAAGACTATAAGTGCACCGTCGGACAACTCAAGAAATATCCTATGCCTTTAGTTAATTTAGCATTACAGCACAGATACTATTTCCTTTTAAGAGGCGAAGACACCCTTAACTATGATAGGCTCTCTCAATCAACTTCAGGACAAACTTTCAGGCTTCCAGACAGAAGTCCATTGGTATCATTTAAACCTCAAAAAAATATTTAATCTTTATAAAAATCACTTTTTAATCTCTTCGCTAACAATCGCACCGTGAGTAACTGAATTCAATTTATCATAAAAGTCTATCTGCAATCCAGAAGGAATATTCATTATAACTTGCAAATCTCCATTTCCTAACCACTCTTCACTTTCTTTATAATCTTTTAACATTCCATAAACTTGAGCGCTGAATCTAGCGGGAATAGTAATCTTTATCTTTTTGGTTTCAACTTTAATTGGGATTACAGTAGCCAATTTAATAACTAGCTCATTCATCTGTTGTTCCGCCGGGCGTTTATCAAAATTAAAGTGCACCTCATTTATTGCCTTTCTTATTCGGTCATCCGTATAAGGTCTGCCGTGTTGGTCAACAGCATTTCTTATAATTAAATCTACAACTTGCTTTATTCTCTTTTCTCTCTCAGCGTCACGGAAATCTTGATCCTTCTGAATCTCACCCTTTTTCATAATCCTTTCAGCGATAGCATAAACATCAGACGTACTAAAAGCCGCATCAAGCTCAGCCTTCGAAGCGGTCATTCCTTTCCTAACATCGTTATAAATTGCAGGAGAATTCAAAGCAGCCGCAACATTTCCCTTTCCAACACGAACTTTAAGAGCCTCATCCAAATTTACAGAAATCTCAAATTGTTTTCCATTCACTTTAATGCGTGCTTCAACGTTTGCCATGCAATGATTTGATATATTGATTATTTAAACTTTGTTCTATATTTTTACAAAGTTTAAAAATTTAAGTTAAGAATTCAAAAAGCTGAAAAATCGCCATATTGAATTTTATAGGCTTTATTTCCACGAATATCTTGAACTTCATAAATATCAATTGCCCTGCAGTCATCAGTATAATAAACCCGAACTCCATTTAGAGAAGGAACCAACTCCTTTCCTTCTTCTACTGATTTTACTATTCCAGTATCTTGCAATAATTTAGCTATTTCATCTATGCTCTTAACAGTTTCTCTACCGCAAAATCCTAATGCTCTACGTTTGAAATTTTTTGCTCCACTTTGACTTCTTCGTTCAGCCCAATCATTTTCCATAAAATTGCCACTCTTCAATGTTGATGCTCTTCCAAATATCTCTTTAATTCTATCTCGATTCATTTCTACTGAATCTGATGTTGCCCGTTCCATAATTTCACAAAGAATATTACTTATATAAATGTTTGCATTGCTGTCATTTTATAATTAATAAAAAACACTAAATTACATTCACATGTTTGCCTAATAGTATATTCCATAAAATTTGACAATTATCTGTGCTTTTAAGATCATCTATTGTTATTTTTGGTAAGAATCGCGTAGAAGAATAACTTCATCATTTTTAGTAACCACTTTGGTTAATATCTAGATCCATAAATTTATCTATTTGAGTCATATATTACAAATTCAGGAATTTTAGTCTGCAATTTGTGAATTTCATTAACATGATATAAGTTATATTCTATATCTCTACCTATCTTACAAATTCCTATTCCAATCACAGCTCCAGCAACAACACTCAATAATATATTAACAAGGTCAGACGTTTCTCTTTCCAATTCTCTACAGATTCTCAAACATTCTTCATAAGAAAACTCCATAAAATATCAGAATTAACACTCCTTTTAAGCCTAAGTATATTACTTTCTATAAGAATCTAGCATAATGGTTGCTTCGCGAATATCAAAATAACCATCTTGATCAATATCATATTTTCTTATGTTTTCAGGTAAATTCATATGTCTTTCATACTTTTCCATTGAATTAATTTCCCATAAACCAGCTAAACAACCCAATCCAGTAACTGCAAGAGCTGCCAAGGCTATTTTTCTTCCAGTTGAAAGCTCTCTCACCAATTTAGCTTCATATTTACCCTCTGGAATCTCTTTAAACTCGGTAGTTCCTGTAGTTCCTGCTATCTTCATTCCATTTTCATTAACCAATAATAATCTAGCACGCATGAAAAAAACAAATTTCAGAGATATATAAGCTTTTAGGAACTATTTAGTATATCTCTTCAACTCTTCACCATGAACTCTAACCAACTTACCTTCTTTAAGAGAAATCATCCCAACATCGAATCTAGAGACTTCAAAATTTTTCCCAAGAATTTCCTTAAATATTTTCATTATAAACTTTACGCCTTCTTCCATATTCATATCATCTCTGAAGCCCTTTCGTAACTCTTCCTTGATCTGTTCATCATTCTCTCCAATAGAATTAGCCCTGTAAGCAAAAAAGTTACCAGTAATGTCTGAGGTATATAAGTGGGGTTTATTCTTTGAAACTCCAGCAATCATTATTGAAACTCCATAAGGTCTAGAACCACCATATTGAGTATATGCCTGTTTATTATCGGCAATCATCTGAATAACACTTATAGGGTCAACAGGAGAGCCATAAGAAACCTTGTGCTGTTGTGCAAGCAAACGAGCTCTATCAATCAAAACTCGTGCATCAGATGCAATTCCAGCAGCAGTAGCCATAACATGTTCATCAACTTCAAAAACCTTAACTGCAGATTCAGATGCAATCAAATTATCGCGAATACGTTTATCTGCAACAAATATGACTCCATCTTTACAAACCAATCCAATACTATTACTTCCAAGTTTTACTGTCTTCTCTGCGTACTCGACTTGAAGCAAATGTCCCTCAGGTGAAAACATAGTTGCGGCTCTGTCGTAACCCATTGCTTGGTGCTGCATTTCTGTTGGCATATCCATTTTATTATATTCTCCTTAAGCTATATAAAATGGATGTTAGAAAATAATTTCCCATTTTCTTTATATCCATTTTATTGTTATTTTTAAAAACCTCTTAAGAGATATGAGCTTTGAGATAGTGGGCTATTTAAAATTTGCGATGCAAATTTTAAAATCGGTTTAATCACCAATTCTTAATTTTTGAATCTTTTAATTTTTCAAATCTTCCAACTCTTCAATTCCAACAATTAATTCTTTAACTTCTTTTTTCATCTCATGTAGAATATCTGAGGATTTTCGATGATTATGCTCTATTTCTTTTTCTTTTCTGTATTTATTAATGGATAAGTCCCATTCATTAGATATTATTTCCTTAACTGGAATAAAAAAATGTTTTTTGAATCTATCTTCATTATTCTCTTTATTCCTTTTCTCAAAGCTTTCTAATATGT
>JBBTAL010000024.1:0-7026 GCA_038044225.1 Nanobdellota archaeon | reverse complement strand
AACACGGTCTTAAAAGTATCACTATAAACGGATTCAACAGCAACAGGAGCACCAGTATAATATTCAACTTCAACACCAAAATCATCTTTAGTTAGATTAATAGAAATATCTTGTGTGTTGCTCAAATTTTCTATAACTGCATCAGTAACTCTCCCAGTAATCCCAAACAATCTCTTGAAAAAGCGAGACAATAAAGATTCTCTCTCCAAATTAATATCTGCACTAACTTGCCCAGATATAACCTGTCCAGTTAATCCTATAGTTATCTCCCCTTTAACAGATTCATTAGAAGAAGAATTTATTTCAGTTTCAGTAATTGTCTCTTGTGCAGATTCATTAGACTCATTAAAAACCTGTTCAATAGTAGTTTGATGCTTATTAATAGAAGAAATCAAAGAAGCAATTTCTTCTTCGGATAAAGATTCAATTTCAATATATTCAGTCAGGTTAATTTTATCTAAAGTAATATTTTCAGCGCTAGCGGGAATTTGAACAATTAAATTGATAGTATCATTCACATCAAAGGCTACTCTCTTAATCCAGTGAACGGGTTGCCCAATTACCGCTGTAAACTGAGTAATATTAACGGCAATAGCACTTTCATTAAGAACAACTCCAGTAACATTAGTCATATTCTCTGCAACAGTTTGATTAAATTCAGTCAAATTGCTAATAGTCTGATTAGTCAAAGTAATATTGCTTAATGTCTCATTTACATCAGTCAAGTTTCCAATAATTGTATCATTTACATCAACAACTGTTTCAGTTTCATTTTCTTCCCCAATAGTTTCATTCACATCAGAAACAGAATCATTTACATCGACAACCTCTTCTATTTCATTAACATTAGAATCAACTACGGAGATTATTTCAGAAACCTCCACAATCTTCTCACCATTATAATCTAAAACAACCAAAATTTCAGAATCGTTCAAAGCAACAAAATCAAAAACACTTAAGTCAATAGATATTTTTATCTTTCCATTGCCAATATAATCCTCTCCATAACCTTCCTTCTCAATAAAATAATCTGTAGAAACAGTTAATTCATTTTTCTTAATCTTTAAATCAATTTCTTTATCCTCTAAAGAGTTTCCTTCATGAGAAACGCTTCCTTCAACAAGAGAACCAGTCTGACCATCAGCAAGCTCATAAATGAAAGGCTCATCTTTAGAAGTCTTACCAGAAACAAAACCAGAATCAGAAATAGCAGAACCAGTTATTCCAGAAGACTCTGATTGAGATTCAGAACTTTCAGATTGACTTTCTTGACTAACTTCACTTGATTCAGAAACAGGCTCCGAAGTAGAAACAGACTCATCAAGCACAGAAGGTTCAGATTCAGCACCAATAGTTTCACCAGATGATTCAGAAGAACCAACAGAATCATCTTCATTTAATTCAATTTTAAAATCAATCAAAGGATGCTCTTTTATCTTACCAGCTAATCCAAAACCCAAACCCTCTCCAATTAAAGAAAGTCCTTCAGCATAAAACTCTCCACGAGTAGGAGAATCAGCAATAAGCGATGAAAGAAGAAATTCTTTAGACTCTCCAGCATAACTTACAATAACCTTTGAATCGGCAGGAACAAACTCACCTTCAACTAAATTAAGATTTAACTTTCCTTCAATTAGTTCTCCTACATTATATTTAGTCTTAATATCTAAAGAAACATGACCTGTAATGCTAAATGAAACAAAAACAACAGCAAGAGAAAAGAATAATAATGAAAATAAAATAAGCAACTTATATTTATGCAAAAAGTTATTGTAGGGTGCATGAGTTCCTAAATAAGTTGTAACAACTTCGCCATTAACGCGCTTAGTCTCATAGTAATACGGACCAAATCGCTTACCATCTTTATACGTATATTTTTTATGCACCACTTTTTAATAAAAAAGAGTTCTCTTACATCAAAAAAACCTTGCTAGTTAGGGTTTTTTAGATGCTCAGAGTGATTTCAAGCACTCTTACACCTCTTTTTATGATTAAAATTAGCAATTAATCTTTATAAACATTGCTTCAACAATAATATAGTAAACGCATTTAATTTTCGTATAGGTTTGTGCGTTTACTATTACGCAGACGCATACGATTATTTAGTGCGTCTGCTATAGTTTCTCTGACTCCTAGAACTATCTTTTCTAAAGACAATTTGTTCTTTTGACTCCAGTTCTCTTACAATTTTTAGAAGGATAATTTACCAAAAGAACGTAAATGTCTATGCAACTTTTCTATATTTTCATCACAAACAAAATCATGTTGGCGAAAGCCACCACCAAATGTCTTTGGAATGTGCAACAACTCATGAATAATTACTTTATCTTGATCTGAAAAAGAAAGTTTATCAAACTTTTCCAAAAATTCAATAGTATAAAACGCACCAGTTTTCATTCCTTTCTGCATTACTTTTCCAATTGTATGACAACGAGCAAGAGTCCTTTTAGTACTGCTTCCAAAGGAACGCAAACATTCAACCCTATTAACATCAACATGATTCATCTGTAACTTATTAACTATATCTGCAAGTCTTGTCTTCAAATCCGGAGCATAATCGTATTTCATGTCATCACCAAATAAAACAAAGAAAGAGGCATTTTTAAAAGCTATTACGCTACAGTATCTATCTCGACAATCTTCTTCCCACTTATAGGATTTTTAATGCGAATATTTTTAAAAGAAACTTCAAACTCTTTAGCAAGCATTTTAACAACAGCAATATTAGCCTTCCAATCCTCGACCCTTTCAGTAATATAAATCAAATAACTCCCGTCAATTAACTTTTCAATCTTATCCTCAGAAGCAGAAAGCTTAACTTTAACATGAATAATCATCTTAATTCCAATTTCTTACAGTTTTCTATCAATTCTTTAGAAATAATGTGGAGCTCATCTACTTCATCAAGCAACTCATTATGAACTGAAGAAGGATGATAAAATAAATGGACTATTGCTCCATAGTCTTTAGCTTTTTTTATTGCAGGAACAAAATCAGCATCTCCAGCAATCAAAATAACCTGAGCAATTTGTTTATCGAAACACATAGAAGTAATATCTAAAGACATTAACACATCAATCATTTTTTGCTTAAATTGTCCCCCGATAAGATGTAATCTTCCTAATTTTACTTCAAATCTCGAAAGTCTTTTAAGATTAGAAATAAATTTTCACATATTAGAGTGTCTACGTTCATCCTCTTTACTATTTGGTCTAACAACTGGAAGACTATGATAATAATAAGTCCTTAATCTACTAACCCCCACTTCCTTACATATTAATTCAGAAAATTTAAGGTAATCAATATCTGATTCCTTAAAATAATGCTTCAATATTTTATTAAGATATCCCCCATCAATAAAAACAGCAGATTTTTCCATTTAATTGAGTATTAAACCCGCTACTCAATCTTTTAAATTGACCAGCGGGGAAGATTATAATACATACAAATCAAACATCTATTTAAAACTATCTGGTCATAATCTCAAGACCATCTAAATTCTTAATAACATAATCTTTACCAACTGCCTGTTTAGTCTTTAAATTAATAGCCTTAACAAATTTATTTCCTATATCTGTATGAAGCTTGTATGCAAAATCCAAAGCAGTAGAGCCAGGAGGCATTAAAAAGCAATCAGGCAAAACATTTCCCTTACTGTCCTCCATCTTAGCCCCAGCAGGAAAAACAGCAATATACTTAAGCAAATCAAAAACAACGGAATTCAAAACAGTCTGAACTCCAGTACTTCCGAATTCTTTCATAACTTTACGAATAAGTTCAAGAGCATTCTTTTGTGAATCACTTAATTTTCCAACAACAGTAAAATCATTCTCGCCTGGAATATATTTAATCATTCCAGCCTTATCTGCCTGACGTAAACTTAACTCCCCATCAGCAAAACAAGCAATAGTAGGATAAGAAAAACCAGATTTAACACGATTAAAATTAATTTTACCATTAGGTCTATCAACTTTATTTGCAGCAATAATCATTGGTTTAGTATAAACCCTTAAAGCTCTAGCAAACTTAAATAAAACATCCTCGCTCCAAATAGCAGGCCTAGTAATATCTAATTTCTCATGTAATACGACGTGATTAACATCATCTTCAGTAACTTTCAGTCCAGAAAATTGTTTAGCAACAGTCTTAGCAAACTGAGTCTTCTGCATCTCCATACTTTTCATAAGAGTAACCCACACTTTCTTCATAATACCTAAATACCACAAATCAAGCTCTCTTTCAATTATACCAACATCTTTTACAGGATCATAATCGCTAGTCTGTTTTCCTTCAGAATCAGTTTCTCCAGACATATCAACTACATGAATAAAAGCATCAACTCCAGCCAAGTCGTCAAGAAATTGATTTCCCAAACCCCTTCCCAAAGAAGCACCTTCAACTAAACCAGCAACGTCAAATAAATCTATTGGAACAAATCTGTGACCCTCACGAACATAACCTTGTCTGGGATTAGAAACTTTCCCAAAGTCGGCAGCTAAATCATGAATCTTAACATAACCCATCCCGTGATTCGGCTTTATTGTAGTAAAAGGATAAGAAGCAATAGCTACATCTTGTAAAGTCGCTGCCTTAAAGAAAGTTGATTTTCCGCATGAAGGTTTTCCCACCAAACCTATAATCATTTAAACACCATATAACTAATTGAGCTTTGAATCATTAACAACCTTAATTTCGCCTTGCTTAAAAAGATTATGGATATGAAAGTTTTCCTTGAAAGAAGGAAAAGTTTAGATAAAAGTTTCCTTCTATAGATGGAAAGATTCATGAATAGTTTCCTTCTAAATGATTGAATCATAATGCAATAATCTGTAAACTATTTTGTATTATAATACAAATAATAGATATAAATGGTTTTATAATAAAACCATAGTAAAAATAATCATCTAATAAAGATACATATTTTGTAGCCCAAATATATTAGGAAAATGAGATCATGGTGAATTTACAGTTTCTTACCTGGAAGATGTTTATCTAAATTACTAATATCAGACATAAAATCAGAGGGTCTGTCTTTCCAATGCTTCTTAACCAAAGCAAATATTTTATCTTTGATGGGAAAAGCTATTTTACTATAATCTTCCAATTTGCATATATTTTCATATAACCAGAAAAACCATTTTTTATCTTTACTTTGATTTAACATTTCACCATATAAAATATCATAATTTATTCCTCTTCTCATTATTCTATCACAATCAATTATATCTCCTGGCCTAGAAGCCATGCTTTTGAAAAGAAAAATATCTTCTAAAGAAACAAGATAAATGCTCAATTTATCATAATTTCTAAAAAGTTCCGCTCTCTTTATCATATCTTCGCTTAACCAAAGCATTTTACCAACTTGTTTAAGGAATACATCTATACGAGAGTCATCACCCTTTGTATAAACTGCTAAAGCCGTTAAATAAAACTCATTTTCTAAATCAATTTTACGTTTAAATCCTGCACTGCTAATCGCATTGTCAAGAATAGTAAAGTCTTTTTTAGAATCAACAATAATATCTACATCCTTTGTTTTTTCTTTTAAATTCTTAAATGAAAGAGCACATCCTCCAATCATGTAAACCTTAACAGGTTCCTTTGCTTTGGAGCCTACCTTAGTAAGCCATTCATTAAGTTCTTCTTTAGTAAACATGTTTTACTCCATACATACCCGCTATTCTTATAAAATCTTTGTGATCAAATGTAGGTAATGTATCGAGATTAAGAATATCTTCTTTTGTGTCTAAAAGTCTAACAAAATTCTCAAACATAGTGTATTTGCTGTATTTCATTGCTATTGGAAGAGTTTTATTATAGTTTAATTTATTTTTTAGGTAAAATGTAAGTGCAAGATTTAGGGTTCGGGGATCATCTACCTCAAATAAAGAATGGATAAAAATCTCTTCCTTAGAAAGTTCTTTTTTGGGCAAATAACATAAAACTGAAATTACTCCGATATTTATCCCATATTTCTTGTAAGCATATAAACCTGTAATTGCTCCTTGTAATAACTTTTCATTATGTACTTCAAGAATTATTTCTTCGTTATATTTCCATTTAATCTCTCCAATATTAGAGTAGTTTTTATACATTAGAACAAATTCTTTCAAAAGCATCCATCCTTCTTGATTCAACCTATATAATCCATTTTTATAGATTATAACTCCCCTGTTTTTTAGTTTGGGTCTATACCTGTCTATAATGTATGATGAAACTCCACTCAATTCTTTTATTATAGAAATATTCATCCAATCTTCACATATTGCTGCTAAAAATAATATCCTGCTATCTGCGAGTATTTCCTCAAAATTTATACCAGTATAGGTAAAAAGTAGCTCTCTTAACTTGATTGCATGAGGTGTTTGAGCAATCTCAATTAAAACCCTACTTTTTAAAAGAGAATGACTTCTAATTTTAGTGATAAAAGCTTCTTTTTCTAAATTCTGAAGTACACGAGAAGTCCAATAAATAGACTTATTCAAAGCCTTTGCTAACTGCGTTATGGTGTTCTCTCCTTGAATGATATGGCTAAATGCTTTCAACATAGGCTTTGTTAATCTCATATTGTAATAATAAGCAATTAGTATTTAAATGTTTGCGTCATATTACAATATGAGTGTGTTTAACATACTGCTACTTTATAGCATTTTTTGAAATGATAATATTGTTGATAACAGGTAACTTATAATTGATAGCTTCTAAAATTTTTATTTTGCACTTTGAGAAGAAAAAGGCTCTTTTTCTCATGTCGAAGTGTTTGGAAACCTTTAGAGTGTGGAACACTTCGAGCATGTCAAGAATCACCTGATTCTTGAGCACTGTCAAAAATATCAATTTTTGAAGCAAGAAATTTGTTCACAATCAAAAAGTCCTTCTTATAATTTCGTGAGGACTTTTGGATGTTCAAAGTGCTCGTACGCACTTTGACATGACAAATTTCTGTGCAGAAACTTCTCTTCAGGAAGAAGTTTCTTGCTGAGAAATTCACCTGAATTTCGAGGTGCTCAAAAACAGAAGTTTTTG
>JBBTAL010000023.1:0-1139 GCA_038044225.1 Nanobdellota archaeon | reverse complement strand
CATGAAAATTGCCTGTTTGAACAGCTGTTTGAACAGGTTCTTGAACACCATAAACAGCAGGCTGTTCATCTAAAACAGCTGTTTTTTCAAACACCTGTTTATGTTCAACCGTTAAATTGGTTAAAGAAACAGCTTCTTTCACCCCATCAACATCATCTTTTATCGACGCTAATTCTATTTTTAAGTCAGAAATCAAATCAAACAGCTGTTTATCTTTGTTGTTTAGGTGTTTAACCCACTTTCCAACACCTTCAAAGTCTTTTCGCACATCAGAAAAACTCTTCCGCGTCTCGCTTTCAAGTTTTTTTATCTTCTTAGAACTTCCAAACAACCCAAACATATTATTTTATAGACGTAAAGAGTATATAAATCTTACTGTTTTTTATGCTCATCAGTAGCAAAAACAAACACCTTTAAACAGCACATAAACACCCCTATCTCCAAAACAAACAGCTGTTTAAACACCCATCAACAGCGGTTCAAGTTTTTCAGCACATAAACACCCCCAAGTCAAAACAAACTATCAAAACAAACACTTGTCAAAATACAGGCAAACAGCCGTTTAAAACGTCAAAAAAGGTAAAGATATTTAAACACACCCAACATAAACATATTATCTTTTAAAGGAGATGAAAGGAGGTATAATATGGCAAAAACAACAGCTTGGTTAGTAACACTTATAGGAGTTATCTTAGTGCTTGAGCAGGCAGGAGTTACCGCATTAGAATCGTTTAGTGGATGGTTAGTCGCTCTCGCAGTACTAGTTATAGGCGTTACAAAGCTTATGAGAAACTACAAGAAATAAATCTTGTTTTTTCAATTTATTTTTCTTTTTAATCTCATTTTTTCTTTTTTTATTCAGAAACCAAAACAAACAGCTGTTTAAACACCCATCAGCGTCGATAAAACGCCTGTTTAAACAGCTATTAAACACTCCAACAATCAAACCAACACATAACCAAACAATCATTAAATATTTAGCGACAACATAATAATCCTATGGACAACTGCGTTAATATTGTTACATTGCGTCGCAGTTGGACAGATAGATAACTGCAAATAATTTATCACATAATTAACGCAGTTATCTATAGAGAAGTTTGAATAATTCAGAATTTACAAAGGAATTTTCAAACTTC
>JBBTAL010000022.1:0-1621 GCA_038044225.1 Nanobdellota archaeon | reverse complement strand
TGCTCGAAGTGTTCCACACACTAAAGTGTGTGGTTTCCAAACACTTCGACATGAGTAATTTTCACTTCATTTCTAAAATTGCGAGTTTGTCTTGTACCATTTTCGTGGTATTGTGATTTATTCACAACTTTATTTAGTGCGTCTGCTATATATATTCTTAATCTCAAGGATTCAATATCACAACACCATTCACTTTCGAAATATAATTCGCTCCTATAATAACGTCCCCCATAACCTCTTCCACAGGAAGAGAAAGAGCATGCTTCTCATCATCAGTTCTAATATATACAGTATCCCCATCAATAATATCAATTGTATAAGAAACTCCAGATATCGTTGCGGACAAAACAAACTGTCTGGAATATCCGTCAGCAGAGCTCACTGCAAGATTAATTTCCTGCTGAACTTGCAATGCAACTTCCTGCACAAGAGTGTTTCTGTTTTCAAATCTCTCAGAAGCAGTATTTTGATGAAGAACCAATAAAAAAATCAAAAAAGAAAATGCAAAAAATCCAACCACAATTATTAATTCAATGCCTGACTGTCCTTTCAAAAAAAACTTATCCATTGGCAATATAAACTCTATCACTGCCAGCAGTAATAGTTAATCTCCTTACACCTTCATTTAAAGAAGACAAAGTAAAACTTCCATCTAATGGAACCTTGCTCTCAAAAGCAATAGTTGAAGTCCCGCTGGATGTGACAAATGTAAAAACAAGGCTATTTGAAACAACCTGAAAGGATTGTACTCCTTGCGGTAAAAAAGCAGTAATCGTAATTTTTGACGGTTCCCCAGCATAATACACAGATTCAGCAGAACTAACAATTTTATTCGCAAAAGTTGAAAGCTGACTGACTTTAATTTGATCCTGCACACTATGAGTATAAAAAAGAGAAACTCCCAAAAGAACAATCACTGCAAACATAACAAAACCAACAACTATAAGATATTCTAAACTAATTTGTCCCCTCTCAATCATAAAAAATATTAGTCTGTAAAGGTTTATAAAATAGACGCCATTCAATCATATTAAGAGATATTTATGGGAAAAAAGAGGAGTCATGCAGGCAGGGCAATATTAATAATTTTAATAATAATTCTTATTTCAACTCACCTATATTACTTGTTTGATAAGCCGATATTTGACCTAAAATTATTTTCTAACGGAATATCAGGCAAGGCAATAATGGATAATATAGATGAAATAAAAATAGAGATTAATTTAAAAGAAAAAATAATATTAGGTGCAGAATGGATTATAGTAATAATGATTCTTCTAAAATTGTTAATTCAAAGCAAAGCAGAACTTAAAGAATACGAAGTAACAATAACTCATGAAAAAATAAAAAGGGGAATAACAAACACAGATTTAGACACACTATACAGTCTACTTAAAGAGAAAAAGAAAATTCCTGTAAAAGCATTAGCCATATATTTCAAAGTGGAAGAAAGCACAATTATCTCATGGGCAAGAATTCTGGAAGAAGCTAATCTGCTTACAATTCACTATCCAAATTTCAGCCATCCTATATTAGTACTCACTGAAGAGGTTGTAACTAATGAATCCAAATAAAGATAAATCATGGAAACACCATCAAAAAAAAGCTGAAGAAATAAAAT
>JBBTAL010000021.1:0-4964 GCA_038044225.1 Nanobdellota archaeon | reverse complement strand
CCTCGATGAAAAGGTCTACATCACTTTCTTTAGTAGCATTTCCTGTAGACACAGACCCAAATAAAATAATATTCTTAATGTTTTCATAATCTCCTAACTCATAAAGAAGATAAGAAACAAAATAACTAGAGTATGCTTTAATCATTTTCAATCTCCTTTTTAACATTTAAATAAATATCAATCAACTCTCTTAAATTTTTATCATTTGTCTTAGCACCATAAACAAATTCATTTCTTTTATCTTCAATTCTAAAAGCAACATCCAAAATTCTATCAAGTTTATTCAATTTTTCAAAAGAAATTATCAGCTTATCAGATAAAATTGCTAAAACATTCTCTTTTTTCTTCTTAAGCCACTGATGATTTATCTTAGTTCCAGGTTTCAAAACTCCTTTTTTATTCAAATAACTCTCAAGTAAATTACAAATTCCATCAGAAAGACAAAAAGCAAGTCTCTTTTGATGAACTAATAAACCGCGAGTATCTTTTAAAGCAGAATCTATTTCATCAGCTGTTTCATCAAAGTCAACATTATTTTCAATTTTATTCATTTCCATTTTTACAGTTTAAGACACTCATCCTAAAACTTTTAAGACACCTGACTTTAAATACTTTTTGATTAATTAAGACTCTTGTCTTAATCAATTCAAGACACCTGACTTAAAACAAACTCTTCTGCGCACTTCTAGCCTTAATCTCTCGTAACTTAACTAATTGATTCTCAACTCTTTCAGAAGAAAACTCATGTCTAACAGTAAGAATCTCTTTAATCTTATCCTCGTTAACTTTAGGAAAAACCACTTTATGCTTAGAAACATTCGGTTTCTTAAATATTTCAAATATCTCCATCCAATTAAATCCTAAATCTCCATGTCTTTCAACAACACTTTCAAATATCTTTACAGGATACACAAACTGCTTAACTAAAGCAAGAGCTTTCTTAGGCCCAATACCGCGAACGCCTCCAGGATTAAAATCAGTCCCGACTAAAATAGCTAAACAAATAAGCTGGTCCCATGTAATTCCAAGTTGATTAATAACGCCCTCAAATTCAATCATCTCCGGCGCTATGTAAATAAATCCAGAAACAGTCTTGCGTTTGCGAGATAAAGTCAAATTCTGAATCAATCGAGGAGAACCAACAACAATAGCATCATAATCTTGACTTCCAACAGCATAAGCCTGCCCCGATTTAACTAATTCAGCTGCCTGCATCTCTCCTTCTCCAGGCGCCTGAACTACTGCAATACCCATCGCCTCAAGTAACTCCTTACTTTCAGAAATCATCTTATCATCAACCTTAGAAAAACCTTTAGCATACTTACCCATTCCCTCAATATCTCCTTCATCTAAAGCCTCTTCATATTTCTCGGAAGCAACATCCTTAGCAGCTTGACGCAATTCATGAGTCTTACCCTTAAGAACATGATACTCACCATCAAAAACATATATCAAACTAATTCCTTCAGAAAGCAAAGCAATATTCCTATAAAACAATCCGGAAAGATGACTAGTCACGGAACCAGAAGAATCCATTAAAGGAGTTCCATCCGGCTGTCTAACTGAAGTAAGAAATTGATATATTACATTAAAAGCATCAATGGCAATAGTCTTCCCTTTCAACTCGGAAAAAGTAACTTCTTTGCGAGCAACTAGGTCGCCTATTTGTAAACCCATAAAATAAATAAAAATACCAAGTTATTAAAAATATCTAATCTTTCCAACCTGCTCTTCCAAATAAATCGTCTTTATGGGGCTTATCCTCATGCCCATGTTTTTTAGGATTTTCTCCTCTAACAGGCTCCCTATACGAAATATCCTCAATCTTTCCGCAAAATAAAATGGGATAATTCTTCCTAGCTAAATCCCCATCTATTTCAGGAGCCTTACCATAATGTCCATTAGATCTTAAACCAATCATATATGCCTCTGCATCTATAGGGCTTAACTTACCACTTTCAAAATCTTTCCTAGTTATCATAAAAACCCTAGTAATTCGGAATATTTAAACCTTACTATTTAATTAACTATATAGTAATAACATATTAAAATTTAAAGAACACGATATTTTCCTGAAACAGACTCACCCCTAATTTTACTTCTAATATCTTGTAAAAATGTCCACAAATCATCTTGTCCTAAATTATCATGAGAAGGAACAGGATAACCAACCTTTCTAATTTCTTTAAGTCTTTTTGCAATTACTCCTCTACGAATATGCCCATTATCATCCGACTTAAGTTCATTAAATGCAATTTTTCTAACCACATTTATATCATATGCACAAATGCGTTTTTCAAACGCCTTTTTAGAAAAAGATTCAATGCCCAAATCTTCATCAAAACCATAAATTCTAGAAGAATATGCTTGTAAAGGTCTAGCATTCTTAACTGCTTCAGAATCATCGATAGCAGGACCCATAAACCACAACAAGAAACAAGCATTTTTAAATTCTATTATAAATTGAACAATATAACTCATAAAACAATTAAAAACTCCATAATATATGGAATAATATGAAAGCACACATAGTAAACATCTCATCAATCACAAATGAAGATAAAACATTCATCCAAATATTTGGCAGATTAGAAAACCAAAAATCATTCGCAACAGTAATTCCATTCATCCCGTACTTTTACATTAGAGAACAAGACTTATCAAAGGCAAAAAACGTCTTAGAAAAAGCAATAATAGAAAAAACCAAATTCACAAACAAAGAACAAGAAAGCGTTCTAAAAATATCTCATGAAAATAAAACAGAATTAATAAAAATAATAAAGGTAGTTCATCAAAAAAATCTCAACACCTACGAAGCAGACCTAAGCCCAACAATGCGTTATATCATAGATAACGACCTATACAACACCATTGAGATAACAGGCGAAACAGAACCATCAGAATTAGTAGATGTAATATTCAAAGAAGCAAAAATTAAACCAACACATGCAAACATCGCATTAAAAGTCCTCTCGTTAGACATAGAAACAAACAAAAACATTGAAGAGCTATTCTGCATCGGACTCTACAGTCACAATTATGAAAAAACATTCATAAAAAGCGATAAAAAAGTAGATGGAGCAATAAGCTGTAAAACAGAAGCAGAAGTCCTAAGTAAATTTCGCGAGGAAGTTATAAAATTCGACCCAGACATAATTACTGGATGGCATGTAATAGACTTTGATTTAAATTATTTGAGAAAGAAATTTGAAGAACACAACATTCCATTCAATTTCGGAAGAACAAATGAAAACATTAGATTAAAAATTGAAGATAATTTTTTCAGAAATTCATCTGCAAACATCCCTGGAAGACAAATCCTAGATGGTTTAAATTTAATCAAAGACCCTTTCATAAAAGAAGCACCTTCAATAAAAAGCAAAGAATTCAAATCATATTCTCTAGAAAACGTATCACAAGAAATGTTAGGAGAGGGAAAAATAATAAAGGGTAAAGACAGGCATAAAGAATTAGAAGAATTATACAAAACAGATAAAAAGAAATTAATAGAATACAACATTCAAGACTGCAAGTTAGCATACAAACTGCTCATTCAAACAAAAATATTAGATTTAGCAATTGAACGCTCCATCCTAACAGGTCTTCCACTAAACAGACTAACAGGCTCAATAGTTGCATTTGACTCTTTATACATAAGAGAAGCAAGAAACCGAGGGATAGTTTCTCCAACTCTCCATTATAAACAAAAAGAAGAGCGTATAAAAGGCGGTTATGTAATGGAACCAAAACCTGGAATATATCACAATGTCTTAGTTTTAGACTTCAAATCACTGTATCCTTCAATAATAAAAACATTTAATATTGACCCAATATCAATGCTTGAAAAAAAAGAAAGAGGCTCAATAGAAACGCCAAACAAAGTTTACTTCAAAAACAATGAAGGAATACTTCCCCAAATAATTGAAAAGTTACATAACGAAAGAGAAAGAGCTAAAAAAGAAGAAAGAGAATTATCAAGTTATGCAATAAAAATAATTCAAAACTCATTCTTCGGCGTTCTCGCTTCACCGAATTGCAGATATTTCAGTTTAGACTTAGCAAATGCAATAACATATTCAGGACAAGAAATAATTCAACTAACTGCAAAGAAAATAGAAGAAAAAAACCTAAAAGTCATTTATTCAGACACAGATTCAGTCTTTCTAAATGCAAACGTAGAAAAAATAAAAGCAAAAGAATTAGGTTTAGAATTGCAAAAATACATAAACAATTTCTATGAAAACTACATTAAAGAAAAATATAATAGAAAGTCATATCTAGAGTTAGAATTCAAAAAATATTACATTGCTTTAATGCTCCCAAAAGTACGCAACTCAAAAATCGAAACAGGCTCTAAGAAAAGATATGCAGGACTAGTAGAAAACAATGGAAAAGAATCTTTAGAAATAGTCGGTTTAGAAGCCATTAGAGGCGACTGGACTGAAGCAGCAAAAGACTTTCAAATCGAGCTATTAACAAAAGTATTCCACAAAGAAGACCCAATTCAATTCATAAAAGACTATATTAAAAAAATAAGAGAAGGAAAAATAGACAGCAAACTCATCTATCGTAAATCAATCAGAAAAGACCTTGACAAATATACTAAAATCACCCCTCCTCATGTAAAAGCCGCACGTCTCCTAGACAGTATGGAATCAAATCTTGTAGAATATTATATAACAGAAAACGGTCCAGAACCTCTTCAAAAACACAAGCACAAAATAGACTACGAACATTACATAGAAAAGCAAATAACTCCAATAGCAGACACAGTGTTAAGTTTTTTCAACACATCAATAGATGAAATAATAAAAGGCTCCAAACAAAAAACTCTCTTCTAAATAAAATTACAAATTATTTAAGATTACTATAAAGTCCAGAATATCCAGAATTTTCTTCAGTAAAATGATTTTTTAAAGCCTTAACAATCAAAATAATAAGAATAATTATCAAAATAGATAGAA
>JBBTAL010000020.1:0-7285 GCA_038044225.1 Nanobdellota archaeon | reverse complement strand
AAAAAAAGAAATAAAATCAATTGCATACGCCATAATTTTGCTATTCAAATTCATCTAATCCAGCCTCCTTAAAAATAGATTTTAATTTATTAAAATTTTCAATTACTTGTCTGATAGATTCTTCTTTTTGATTAGTTCCATAACAGAGCACATTTCTTTTTTCCTCAATTTTCAAGATTATCTCAAATATTTCATTCTTTTTAGTAAAATCAAATGGGAACTTCTCATTTATACTATTCTTTGACTTCAACCATTCATGTTTAACAATAAATCCAGAGTCAATAAGAGATTTCTTGTGTAAAAAAATCTCAAGCATATCGGCAGAAGCCGCAGAAGTATTAAATCCAATATTCCTTTGCCTTTCGAGAAGACCTTTCTCAATGCTTTCTCCTATTACTTTCAAACTCTCTTTCAGCCTATCTTTATGATATTCAATCTTCATGTTTCAGATGAAACTAAAACTTTAATCTTTATAAATATTATGGTTCACTTGAAACTACACCATAGTTTCAAGTGAAACTATATATTTTCCTCTCAATTTCTAAAAGTCTCTTAAGCTTAGCTTCTCTCCACTTCGTAGCCACGCCACACTTAATATAATCCGCTCCAAATCCCACCGCATAATCAGCAAGTCCAGAATCAAGAGTTTCTCCAGAACGGTGAGACATAACAGTCTTAATTCCATGCTTGCGACACAAATCAAAAATTCTTTTCAACTCAAGAAGTGAACCATTTTGATTAGGTTTTATTATCATTGCGTTAATAGATTTAGTGCGAATAGCTCCAACAACACGACCATATTGCGTAGCAGTCAAATCATCTCCCACTATGAGGCATTTATTATTAAAGAATTTATTTAACTTAGCAAATCCCTTAAAGTCATGTTGTTCAAGAGGGTCTTCAATATAGCCAACACCATAATTAATAGTAATTTCTTCAATAAAATCAATTTGTTCTAACTGATTAAGTTTCTTATTAGTATAATTATATTTTCCTTTATTAAAAAGAGTAGAACAAGCAGCATCAACTCCCAAGACGATTGGATACTGAGATCTATCTCGCGTATTAGAAATTATTTTACTCAATGCGTGAAGAACTTCATTATCTGTGGAAGAAACTAACCATGCCCCCTCATCATTTACTCCATGAGAACTCAAATTATCCTTAACGTGAGAATAAACATAATTCATAATCTTCAAATTTTGCACAAAACTATTGGATTTAGGAATAACTAAAAATTCTTGAAAATTAGGATGTTTATCAATAGCAGAACTATGCATTCCCCCACCAACAACATTTCCAACAGGAAAAGGCATCTCATAATTCCCAGAATTAACAATCTCAAATAACTCTTTTTTCTTTTCCTTAGCAAGCGCCTTCAATATCGCAGACTCAAACGCATAAAGAGAATTAGCTCCAAAATCGCGAGCATTTTTTAATTTTAATTTCTTACAAATAGCTTTCTCAACATAAATTAAATCTTCAAACTTTTCAATTTCAATTTCATCATTCCAATCATTTAAAAAATTAACACAAAATTTCAAAGACTTATAATAAGAAGGCGTTTCATACTTCCCAGTAGACTTTCCATTTGGCGAAGATGCTTCAGCACAGCCATTCACGGAAACGGCAATAGTCTTTTGCCCGCGAGAATCTTTAACAATTTTAGCCTTAACTTCTTTAATTAACATAAATAAACAAAATAACAAAAGTATTAAAACGTAATGAATTGCATTAAGTATGGGTTTTTTGAAAGGTTTACTTGGAAAATTATTAAATAGACCAAATGAAATAGATAACTTAATTATTGAATGCAGAAATATGTCTTTAGCAGACTATTCTTCAGATATAGACTCATATATAAGAATTTTACAAGGATTAAGAGAATCAAGAGAACATCCAATGCTCATAGACAGCAAAGCAATAGATTATTTTCACCACACAGTATGCAGGCTTTTAAAGAGTGTTGACAAAATAAAAGCAGGTCTGTCAAGAAGTGAATTATATCATCTGGAAAACAGACAAAGAGAATTAATGAACCAATATGAATGGTTCTTCGGAAAAAGTGAATAACTAATTATTCTTCCGCACCCGCAACATTATCTTCAATAATAGTTTCCTCACCATCATTCTCGTTAACAAGACCCATCTCTTCAGCTTTCTCAGCTATCTCTTTCTCAACTTCTTTTTCTTTTTCAATTATCTTTTCATCATCCATAGACTCGTCACGAATAGGCTGTAACTTAGCTCCTGTTTTAGTGGGCATAGGTCTTCTTACAGAGATTGGTAAAACACCAGAATGGAATTCTTTTTCAGCAATCTTCAAAGCATCATAATGCATAACTTCTAATTCAGCTTCAGTTAATTTAATCAAAAGAGGTGCATCCATAGAAATTTGCAAAGCACGAGCTCCTATAATTCTCGCAGTTTCAAAACGTGTGAACTCTTGTAATTCAGCCATGATTATTTTAGAAACTTTTTAAGCTTTTTAAGTGTATCGTCATACACTTTAGGCAAGTGTTTCATCATTTCTTCTAAATCAGCACGATTCATAGGTGATTCCATTCCTTTTTGACAAGAATGAATCATATGTTCTTTCCCTTTCCAATTAGACAATCCCCAAACAACTTTTCCATCACAAGCTTCTTCTTCTTCACGTGTAGGGTCAATAAGCAAAGAATCTCCTAATTTATAGAATGTAAATGAGAGAGGTATAGTATCTTCCATGAGGGGCAATTTTTTAGTAGCTTTAGAATCATGGTCTATTTTGCCATCTTTATCTAGTGCAGGTATATGCGTTTGCAAAAGTGCAGCAATTGTTGCTATACTTGCAGCATCAATTAAAGCTCCATCATCATTAATAGGATAAATATCAATTATTACAGTCCATACTTTCTCACCCTCAGTTATAACAAGCTTCTTCAAATCAATAACATGAGACTCTCTAACCATTCTATCAATTAATCTAGGTAATTCAATAGCGGCAAATTTAGGCGGTCCTGATTCAAAACGAGGAGAAGCCAAAGGCAATAAGTCTCCTGAAACCATCAAGTTTCCTTTATCCATAGAATCTGGATATGGGGCGGCTACTTCTAACTTAACACCTACAACAACATCTGTCTTTCCCATTCGAACGCGAGCGCTTCCTTCAGCTTTGTTAGAAACATTATACTCGACAGTAAAATCTCTTTGCTCAATCAACTTTCGACCATCAAATCTCTTACCTTCAATAAACATTTTAGACAGAGTGTTATAAGTTAAACTAGAAAGACCCATTGAGCTCATTCTGAATGCACCTCTTTCAAAGCGTTCTTCTGAACTTCATAAATTTTAGCACATGCTTTATCAGCAAGTAAAAGAGCTTGAGGAATTAAAGATGGTTGAATCTTTCCATCAAGTTGTAATAATGTATATTCGTTAGTATTTGCAAGTTTTGCAGTTGCAAAGTCAGTTGCTCCTTCTCCTTCTTCAAAATGCTCCTCAACATCATTCACATCAATAACCATCTCTTTGTCAAGCTTTCCAACACTAACGCCACACACTAAATTCCTCATAGGGATACCAGCTTGTGCCAAAGCCATAGAAGCTGCATTGATTCCAGCAACACGTGTGCTTGCATTAGCTTGTAAAATATAGACTTGAACATCAACAACAGTGTTTGGAAAATCCTTCAAATCTAAAGCTGGAGACAAAGCCCATTCAGTAACTTTAGATATTTCTTGACTTCTTCTTGAAGGTCCAGGTTTCTTTCTATCAGAAACAGAGAAGCTCAAAAGATCATAATTAACTCTTAAAATAGCACCTTTAGGGTCTTGCATGTGCTGTGGGTGTAACATTCTAGGTCCGTAAACGGCAGCAATAGCAACAGTGTTTCCAAATGTAAACATAGCACTTCCATCAGCATTAGGAATAATACCAACCTTAGCAGTAATTGGTCGCATTTCATCTGATTTTCTTCCATCTAATCTTTTGAAAGCCATTATTTATTCTCTCCAAACCATTTTTCGGTTTTTTCGGTTAATCCAGTTACTAAAACTTTCTCTGCAATAAATTCAATAGCTTTCCTAGCTTTAAGTTCAGAGTCTAAATCATTTCCCTTAATCCAAATCCATCCATTTTGACCTATAGTAATATTGCATCCAGTATTTACTTTTATCAAGTTAATCATGCTTCCCTCACGACCAATAATCCTTGGAACTCGGCTAGGATTAACTCTAAATATAAATCCACCCTCAAGTTTTCCTAAGCCCTTTCCTTTCATCGCAAGGTCAACGCCTTTAGAACTTACACTCCATACTTTTGCAGCAACTACATCCCCTATAGCTAAAAACTGATCCATTTCATCTTTGCTTATGAATCTAGGGCTTTCCATCAAAGGCAAGAAACCGTTGGAAGCATAATCAATATTAATAATCCAACCACTATGAACTATATCTGAAACAAGACCAATAACTACATTATTTCTGCGAGGTATAAATGCTCCAGAGAAAGGAATTATCTTAACAACACGACCTATTTTTTCAGCAAGTCCGTAACGTGAAGCAATAATATCATTTCCCTCGCGTCTAGCCCCTTCACCAGATAAGAAATCTTCTCCAGAAGAAACAACTTCTCCTGGAACAACAATAGTACGACTCTGAGGTTCAGAACCAAAATCCTCATATCCCTCCTGACTTTTATTGTTAAATTCTTTCATGTAATATAACCAAGACAAAGGATAATCGTAATAACTCCCTTGAATCTTTGTAATTTCAATCTTTTATAAAATTCAGCCTTTTTAAAACTTGCGGTTTTAAACAGTAGATGAGCTTTTCCGAGTAAAATGAGCTCATCTACATAAATAATTGTAATACGCAACTTCTAGAAATAAGTTTTATTTCATATAATCTCTTGTTTTTCTTAAAGTCTATTTTAAAAATCGATAAAAATTAAGATTCTAAATAATTTCATTTAATCAGTTTACTAAGAAAATTATACTTGGTGAAAACTGAAATAAAATCTTTATGATGTTTAGGTTTAATCATCTCTTTTTCTATCATAAACTTATTCATGTTTATTGAGAAGTTTGCTAAAGTAAAATCTTCTCCGATGAAAGATTGAAAAAACTTCCATACGTTATAAACAAAACACGTGAACATAAATAGAAAATATCTTATTATTGGATTTGTAGATGTTGTATAAATTCTTATATCATCAGTAACTCTGAAAATAGTTTCTATCCCCCATCTTTTCTTGTATCTTATCACATATTTTCCAGCTGATTCTTTATTCAAACTTGTTGCATATATCCAATCGTATTTTTTATCTTTATATTCGTGCTGTTTTACTAGCACGAACTTTGATTCAACTTTGTAATTTGTTTTGCTCCTATTATATTTATATTTTTTAGTAATCTCGCAGAACTCTCCATTTTTCATATAATCAAAATGTTTCTTATACCATTTTCCTTGTTTTTTCCAAAAAACCATATAATTTACATTCAATTCTTGAAGCTTGTAAATTACTCCCCATCCAAACCCTCTATCAAACAAAACGCATTCTATCTTGATTTTTTCTTTTACAAATTTAATCATTTCATAAACATAATCTTCAATATAATCTCCTCTTTTGATAATTCTGCCGTCGAGAATGTATCTTATTCCATTATCGCAAGTTATTGCAAGAGTAAGATATTTGTAGCAATATTTTGCTCCCTTTGTTTCATAGATTAAATCATGCAAATAAAGATTATTTTCAGCTTTATTGAATTTCCCATAGAACGGATCTTCGGTCTCATCAAAAGATAGAATGAATTTTCGATTTCTTGAATATATTTTTAGCAAATTCAAGAATTTATTTGCATTCTCTCTGAATACAAATTCTATTTCATCAATATTTAAATCAAGTTTCCTGTAAATTATTTGGCTTTTGCTTATCTCTTCTGTTGACTTACATGATTCATTTACAAAGGCAGAGTTTATTGAAGCCTCTATTAAAGTTGCACTTATGTTTCTTATTGTTACAGCATTCTTTCTCTTATATTCATCAAATATGTCTTTGCTAAACCGAACTATTATTTCCTCTTTTTTCATGATAATTACTTTATTTATTAATAAAGTAATAGATTTAAATATTGTTGTGGTGCTGTATAATAATGGAAGCATTATTGGTAAGTTATAATTTGAAGAATGCAAATATTAATCAAAAGACCACCTTGCAACAGGCACTTTATGGTTATACTGACTATTCCAATGGTGGCAGGTACAAGTACCAAAGAAAAGGTTTATTGAGCAAATACCCTTCAATCAAGCTCAATAGAGGCGTATTTATAATATCTATAAAAGATAAAAATGAGATATTGCCCATACTAAAAAAGAATAAAGCGTCTCTAAAGACCATACTCGTTAAAATTCCAGACTCTATGCTCAAAAAGATTTAAAATGTTCATCTACTGTTTAAACAGATTTTTTATCTTTTAATTTTTTATCAATAATTAGCCCAATAATCCCGAATAATGTATAAAGTACAAATCTGCCCATGAATATATAATCCATCAGTCTAGACTCAAAACTAGTGCCTCCATAAATATTAATCGGTCCAAATAATAAGCTTAGAATAAATAAAGGGTTAAAGAGATCAGCTAAACTAAACCAGAGAAAGAAGAATGAATTAATCGATAAAGTTAATGCTCCAATAATAATCGCTCCAGTGGACATATTCACACTATAAACTTTGCTTCTTTCTTTTTTCCACACGAGATTTCTAATAATAATGAATGAAAATAGCAAAGAAGCTAAGGATACTATCCTAACCCACAGATTATTTGTGAAACCTATCAACAACAAAAGACTAACTAAAAACATTAATCCATGAATTATCACATTAATCCAAATAAAATTTTTTCTAATCAAATAATATATAATAAATATTCCAAGAACAAGCGAAATTATGAAAGAGATAACATAATTTCTGTAAACTTTTAGTTCATTTTCTGAATATTTAGGTATGTCTTTGTTTGAAGATTCAATAGTGCCTATATAAGTATAATTACCACCTTCAGCAGATTCATCGCCAGATTGGGTTATATCGACTCCTTGTCCCAACACGGCAAAAGCGGTAAAACAAAAAACAGAAATCAATAAAATAAATAACTTCCACTTAAAATTCATATCTCTACAAAGAAATCCAATTTAAATAGTTAATCATTTTTTGCTTTTTTGTGAAATAAATAAGGTATACTAACAATAATCTCTCAAAACCGTAAAATATATAAACACACACACATATGTGTGGGTATGGCTACAAA
>JBBTAL010000019.1:0-1380 GCA_038044225.1 Nanobdellota archaeon | reverse complement strand
CATCAATAAGCTTTAAATACTTTTTTCACAAACATCAAATATGAAAGAGGCAATTATATATACACTAGGAAGTGTCATAATCATAAGTTTGATATCATTTGTAGGTGTATTAGCTCTAGCAATAAATGCAAAAAAACTAAATAAAATTATTTTATACCTCGTAAGTTTTGCAGCAGGAGCACTTTTGGGAGATGTATTCATACATTTAATACCTGAACTAATAGAAACAAACAGTTTCACATTACAAACATCATTCCTAGCTTTAGGTGGAATAGTCATTTTTTTCACATTAGAAAAAATAATTCACTGGCAACACTGTCACATGCCTCAAACAAAAAAACACATCCATCCATTTGCAGTAAATAATTTAATAGGAGATGGAGTTCACAACTTCTTAGATGGTTTAATAATAGGAGCCAGTTATTTAGTAAACATCCCCTTAGGAATAGCCACAACAGTCGCAGTAATCTTCCATGAAATACCTCAAGAAGTAGGAGACTTCGGAGTCTTGTTACACGGAGGATTTTCAAAGAAAAAAGCTCTACTTTTCAACTTCTTTTCAGCTTTAGCTGCAATAGTCGGAGGAATATTTGCAGTAATTGCAACGGGAATGACCCCCAAAATAGCCGAATATGTTATTCCATTAGCTATTGGAGGCTTCATTTATATTGCAGGCTCAGACTTAATCCCTGAATTACACAAAGACTTTGAAACAAAGAAATCTATAATTCAAATAATTGCATTTATAGCAGGCATTGCAGTAATGGCCTCGCTTCTTTTATTGGAATAAAAATCACAAACCAATAATTCAATCAGCCAATCCTTCCCAATTTTCAAGTCCTCGCATAATTTTAAATAGTTATATTCTTAGTTAAAATCATGTTAAATAACTATTTTATAGATGTCGTAATTAATAAAGAAAAGTTAAGCGATGGTTCAATAGTTTTTGTAGCACATTGCATGAGTCTAGGAATAACTTCTCAAGGCTCAACAATGGAAGAGGCAATGGCAAATATCAAAGAAGCAAGCGAGTTATATCTCGAAGAAGAACCAGAGAAATATGAAGAATTAAACCTAGATGGACCACCAATGTTTTCAGTAATAGAGGTGAAAAGAAATGCCAAAGCTTCCACAGTTATCAGGTAAAGATTTAGTAAAAGTTCTTCAAAAAATAAGTTATGTGCATATTAGAACTAGAGGAAGTCACGCAATTCTGAAAAAACAATCTCCTGAGGGAAGCAGAACAATTCCAGTTCCATTACATAAAGAATTGGCAAAAGGCACGCTTAAAAGCATAATGAACCAAGCAGACCTAACACTAGAAGATTTGCTAAATCTCTTATAGCTTACAAAAGTTATTACTCCTTACAAGTTACAGCA
>JBBTAL010000018.1:0-2172 GCA_038044225.1 Nanobdellota archaeon | reverse complement strand
AATAATATCAAAATCAGAATATGAGAATTTGTTGCAAAAAGCAAGACGTTTGAAACAGCTTGAGCAATTAGATTATGATTTAATCCGCCAGTTTAAAGAGAGTTTAGAAGATGTAAAAGCAGGGAGAATCAGACGAGTAGCTTAATTGTTGTTTTTTATTAGTTTTTCAAGATAAATTTGATATTCATCAAAGTAATCAATAATGTGGTCAATTGTGGCTTGTTGATCTTTTTTACCTCCGATCGTTACTAATAATACTGAATGTAAATGGTCATAAACTAAGTAGTAAATTCTTTTCTCACGAAGTCTTTTCTCACGAAAATGCTTGTAACGAAGTTGGTCGCCTACGTATGGGTTTTTTTTTAATTGTTTATATAAGCCGTCAATTCTTTCCTGTTCGTCTTTAGATAGTTTTAAAACTTCTTTGTCAAGTGTTTCTGTTGTGTAAACTAAATATGAGTTAGTCATCATTCTCTTTAATCTTTTAATTAATTCAAGTTATTAATTGTTTTGACTATCTAGGCGTAGGTTTAAAATAGTTCAATTAACTAATTTAACTAAGGCCCTATAAGTTAACGGATAGACTCTCCGGCTTCGGAAAAGATAATTTGAAGATACCGGAAAACCGAGGTTCGATTCCTCGTGGGGCCGTTCAGTAAAAGGAATCGAACGCACTTATTATGTCAAGGTGTGTCTGATGAACACCTTAAACATCCCAAAGTTTCAGACCAAACTCAAAAACTTTTTGATTTTCATACTCTCTTGCTGTGAAGCTCCTCATCTGATGATTGTGGGCTTTCTCGCTGCGGACTATGAAAACCTCGTGGGGCCGTTTTTTGATGCTTGATCGTGGCGCATCCCCTTACGTTTTGTAACTCCTATTTAGTTATATTTAAATAGTCTTAATCGGGCATAAAATTATGAGAAGAATAAGTCTACCTTCGGAGAAAATTTTAGTGCCTGGAGAATACGAGTTAGGTAACGAATCAATCCTACAAATATACTTCAGAGTTTTTTGTAAAGGAAATGGGGGAGATTTACCTCCTATAATTGTAGCAAGAAGCGATATTGTTTCAACTTTAGAAAGACAGACTAGATTAAATGATGAATTAAGGCTGAATATAGAGTGGGGTAGATTTGCTAAAAATGGGGGTAGTATTTGGGCAGAAGATACGGTAAATGAAGCAATTCAAAATCGTCCTTTAAATTATCAAACTTTTGAAAAGAAAATTGCAGAAGCTCCATATTATTTGATAGATGGAAATCATAGATCTGCAGCAGCTACTTTAACCCATAGGCCGATACAGTCTTTAGAATTACAAGGAGATGACGATTTTGAGGAAATAAGAAGAATGATTGAAACTGGAGAATTATTTGGTTTTTCTAGAGAAGAAGAATCTTTAAGAGGACTGGTTTTGGGTTTTGAACAACATATTTTAGGGGATTGGAGTGGTGGAGGCGTTGGATTAGATAATTTTAAAACAGTTAAAGAAAGAGTGGATTTACTAGTATCTGCAGGTGAATTGCCTCAATATATGATAGACTATTACAAAAAAGGCTCCAAATAGTTTAGTTCCTCTGATTTTGCTTGAATATGCCTGTCTACAGTCTCTCGCATAAAGCTTTTATATCTCTTAATCTTACGGGTTGTATGAAAAATAAAAAAGATATTTGCTCCAGAGGTGGAAATGGTGCATGTGGCGGAGCAGTTTATGGATTAGGATTTATTGGTGCGGTTATTTATTTTGTATCTAAGGCTGTTGGTTTTTGGGCTGGGGTGCTTGGAATTCTTAAAGCTCTTGTTTGGCCTGCTTTCTTAGTTTATGAGTTGTTTAAGTTTTTAGGATAAAGATTTAAAAGATTTGCTTTATACTTTTGTTTATGAAATTATTGTTTATGGGTGTGCAGGGAAGTGGGAAAGGAACGCAGGCAAAAATTATATCTGTGAAACTTGGCGTTCCTCATATTTCTACTGGCGATTTGTTACGTGGCGCTACACAAGAACTGAAAAAAGAAATTGATTCTTATATTGCTGTTGGGAGACTTGTGCCTGATGAACTCATGCTTAGGGTTTTGAATGCTAGACTTTTACTTGAGGATTGTAATGGCGGATTTATCTTAGATGGATATCCTCGCAATTTGGCTCAATATCGTGCTTTTGATTTTGACGCG
>JBBTAL010000017.1:0-2177 GCA_038044225.1 Nanobdellota archaeon | reverse complement strand
AACAGCCAGCCATATTTCCACAAGTAGATTCAGTCAAAGTCTTGCAATAATTTTCATCCCCTTTACAAGATGCAACAAGACCAGTTGAATCCCACTTACAACCAGAGCCAGGAGTCACACAAACAGCGAGTAGTTTGCCCTCGCAACCAGTCGGAGTTCCAGTACAAGACTTCGCACCAACAAAACTAGCACACTTCTCCACATTATTTATCTTCGTCTCAGGCTTCCCAGGAGCAAGAGACTTACAAGCCTCCGTCTTAGACTTTATTTTTGCAGCATCATCCGCACCACACTTCAAAGAATCGTGACTAAAATCAACACCATCCCCAGTCAATTCAGCAATTATCCTAGGATCTCTGCAATTAACTAATTCCTTCCCAGCCCATTTATAACCGCAAAAATCAATGCTCAATCCACCTTGAGCATATAAAGCGCAAGCCTTAGCAATAGTCTGTAATTCACTAGGTGCCTGATCAAATTTTCCGAAAAAGAAATCCCAACCCTTAGTAAAACCAACAATTAACATAACAAGAACAGCTAAACCCAAAACAATCAATATCATCGTCGTAATGGTAACATCACCCTTTCTCTTCAAACCAATCACCATGTCCAGATTAGAATAGGGTTATTTATAAATCTTTCCGCCAATAAAAAACAACAAGATAAGCCAAAAATCACAAACTCTCTATATTAACCATTATTTTATCAAAAAGAAACTTGGTTCTTTCAAGAAGCCTGTTAAATTCCTGCACTTCCATCGATGTCTTAAAAGAATACTGCATATTTTCTCGAATATCTAATATCTTCTCACTATGAGCTAAATTTTCAGTAATGTCTCTGTCAAAAATTTCTTTTAATTCCTCTAACTTTAAAGATATCTTTCCCCGATTAATTAAATCTTCAACAAAAGCAAATGTACAAGTCTGATTCCTTGATTGATAACCAAACCTAACAAGCAGAGCCAATAAACAATGATATAACGCATAAAATGCTGCACTAGCCGACCAATCAGAATATCCAACATTTTTAAATTCAGTTATTGCGTTTAAATTATGCTTCGCCTTCTTAATATGTTCTTCAACTAGCTTCTCATCAATATCTATCTTTCTTAATCCCTTATGACGTTCGCCACCTTTAATGCCTTCCCTTAAACAATCATCAAGCTTATTTTTTAACTGCATCTCTAACCACTCCGACAATGAATTCATGCCCCCACAAAACAACCCCCTCAAAAATCATATTTATAATTAATTTCTCATCATTCTTTATATTTTTAACCAAATCATCTCTTGTCTGAATAACATCATGTAGCTTCAATGGCAGAACCCTATTAACCTTTTCAATAGCCTTACTATATTTTTTATACTTCTTCTTATCGAAAACAAATAAAACATCGAGGTCATTTGGCCTCTCTTTAGCAGTTATATAAGAACCAAACATTATACATAAATCAGTAAGACTCTCTAAAAGCTTAAGATCATTATATCTATTTCTTATCTTTATATTATTATAATCAGGCATTAACACAAGTTCAAGCAATTTATTTGCCTCCCGGCTATTAAAATTAAGTTTATATGATTTTGAATTAGCTATTTTTCGAGAAATCAATATTCCCCTTTCCTCAAATTTCTTTAATATCTCATAAGCCCCATTTGGAGTTAAATCACACTTTCGCGCAATTTCATTAATGGAGTAGTCACTATTAATATTAGCCAATAAAAATCTTAATATCTTTTTTTCATTATTTGTTATCATTGTAGGTATTAGAGCTATATAGCTATACTATATAATCATACAGCTAAACTATATAAACCTTGTTATCCACTGAAATCAATAAAATCAAAACCCTTTTACAGAAATAACATGGTCCTTATCAAACAAAATCTCTAAATTATACACATAACGCATATTATTGTTCTCAACATTAGTCTGTTCAAAAACGTCATAAACAACTAAATCATATTTCCCAGAAACCGAATCAAAATTAAGAGAATAATTTCCAAGAGCAATCTTAGCATAAACATTCATATTCAACCCAGAAACCCTCTCCTGCCCGGCTAAATTTTTAAGAGATTTATTAAATAACTTTTCAAATTCAGAATCTCCAAAATTAGCAAGTTTATCTTTAGACAATACAAAAGCATCATTTACAATCTTTTCAACATTAATCAAAACAT
>JBBTAL010000016.1:0-4000 GCA_038044225.1 Nanobdellota archaeon | reverse complement strand
AAACTTCTTGAAACAAAAGAACTCATCATTGAAGTCATAAAGAAAAACGGTCCTGAACTTCCAGTAAGAGTTGCAAACGCAATAGGAAACAACAACATCTTTACAGCAGCATTCATGTCAGAGCTAGTCGGCGAGCAGAAACTAAAAATAAGCAACATGAGAGTCGGAAGCTCTCCACTATACTACATCAGCGGTCAGGAAGAGCAGTTACAAAAATATTCAAACTATCTAAATAATAAAGAAAAAGAAGCATTTAATCTATTAAAACAAAATAATGTATTAGAAGACTCTCAACTAGAGCCTGCAATCCGAGTAGCTCTAAGACACATCAAAGACTTCGCAACACCAATACAAATTATAGACAAAGGAGAAACAAAAATCTTTTGGAAATTACACACCCTAACAAATGAAAAAGCAAAGGAGCTTATTGAAAAAGTAATTAATCCTCCAATTAAAAAGCAAGAAAAAGCAGTAATAACAGAACAAAAAATAGAAGAAATGTCAAAAAAACAAGAAGTAAAAGAGATAATTCAAAGTCATATAGTTAAAGAAGAAAACCCGATTATTCAAATAAAAAAAGCACCTAAATTAAAAGAAATAAATTCCCCATTCCTAGATAATATAAATAAATTACTGATAGAAAAAGAATATGAAATAACAAAAGAAATATCAATAAAAAAGAAAGAATTCACAGGAAAAATAAAAATGCAAACCATATTAGGAATACAAGAATTCTATCTAGTAGCAAAAGACAAAAAGAAAATCACACTAGAAGACCTAGTTTCAACGTTACAAAAAGCAAATGCAGAAAAGATGCCAGCCCTAATTATCTCCCCAGGAGACATAGAAAAGAAAGCTCAAGAGTATTTCAAAGAGTGGAATAACTTAATAAAACATCAGAAGGTTAACTTCTGACTCCAAAAGCCTTTTAAACCCTCAAACCAAAAACCATTCATATGGGTAGAATTAAACAACTAATGGTAAAGAGAGCTAGCAAGGAGCTCCTTACAAAAGACCTTGTTTTTGGAGAACACTTCACAGGAAATAAAATAATGCTAGGTAGTAACACTATGCCGAGTAAAAAAATAAGAAACAAAGTTGCAGGTTACATTGCCCGTTTAAGAAGAGCCGAAATAAAAGTAAAAATTGCAGAAGATAAAATATTAGCAAGTAAAACAACAATGCCTGCAGAAACAGCTTACTCCTAATTATTTATTTATCTTAGTCAATTTCTTCTCGACATTCTTTAATCTATCATTAATCTCCATAAGAAGAAGTCTTCTCTTTCGGTTAAAATACATTGTAATTGCCTGAAATATAATCCATAAAACAACAACTAGTCCAACTGCCTGTATCCACAATCCCATCATCCCAAGTTGTAAAACAATATCCTCAATTACTGCCATAAAAACCAATAGCAAGATATCTTTAAAAAAGCTCCCAAACATCTAGTTTCGGCGCTGTAGCTCAGTTGGTTTAGAGCGCGGCTCTCATGAGGCCGAGGTCGGGAGTTCAATTCTCCCTAGCGCCATAAATAGAAAGAGAGAATTGAACAGAGTTCAATTACTTCAAAATATACTTGTTTTGAAGTTACCGATGATTTCAGTCAGCGAGTACTATCCATAGCCATTTTCCAAAAAATATTTATAGAGAAATAAATTATATAATTAGTGAAAATACTTAACATAATTGATAAAAATGGAAAAGAAATCTATCTTACATTAGAAAGATTAAAACATATTCAAAAACACCCGCATATGCACGACCCAATAGAAAATATTAAAGAAACTCTAAAAAATCCAACAACTATAAGATATGAAAATAACATTAACTATTTTTATAAAGAATTTAAACATCTAGATCCATCAGAAAGATATCTAATGGTTTCAGTTAAATATTTAAATGGCAATGGTTTTATAATAACATCATTTTTTACTAACAAATTAACTGGAGAAAAATGGAAAATGGAATAAGTGTTTATTATGATGAAGAAGGAGATTTCTTAGAGATAACTTTCGGAGATATATCGGATTGTTATTTTGACAATAGCGGAAACGGTATTTTTAAAATAATAAATAAATCAACAGGCGATATAAAGGGTTTTGCAATACATAATTTCAAATTTCGCTCAAAGAGCCTTCAAGAAACAAAGCTTAATTTTCCATTCAAGTTTAAAGTAACTCAATAACCTAGACTTTTCCAAGTCACCAATTATAAAATATCAATAATCATAACAATACGCCCCCGTTTCAAGTCCTGTTAAAAGCAATTTAGACAACTCATCCCTTTCTTCCCCATCTAATAGATTTCTTCTTTTATTAGTTAATCGAGGATTTATCTTTGCACTATCAGCAATTAGTTCAACAATCCTTTGTCTGTAAAAATCTAATTCTCCTCTATCTACCTCTCCTTCACAACTTCTTTGTTGATACTCAGACATACATTTAGAATTAATAAGAAATATAAAAAACTATGCCCTCGTATCTATATTTATATAATTCAAAATCCATATAAATGAATGTTCACAAACGAACTAGAGCAAGAGTTAAAAAAATATAAGAGGATAGAAAGAACAATACTATATCTAGACATATTCATAGCATTACTCTTGATATTTTTCTCTCAAAAACTAATAAACACCACATTTGGCCAAGCAACTCTATGGTTTGCCCTTACAATGTTAGGAATAATAGCAATATTAAGAACATTTAAAATGATTGGTCCTAAAAACTAAACTCTAGTAAAAAATCTCAACCCATCTTCATCCTTGCGAGGAATAACATGAATATGAGCATGCATAATAACTTGTCCAGCAACAGCCAAGTTATTCATAACTAAATTAAATCCATCGCCCAATTTTTTATCTAACAAATCAGAAGCAACTTTCTTAGTAAACTCAAGCATCTCTCCCCCAAGCCTATTTGGAATATCGAGCAAAGTAACAAAATGTTGTTTAGGAATAACAAGAGTATGTCCAACAGCCGTAGGTTTAACATCAAGAATAGCAATAAAAGAATCACTTTCCATTACTTTCTCTTGTTTAATTTTCCCAGAAACAATCTTGCAAAAAACACAATTCTTATCTGGTTTAACCATATCAACAAAAGAAGTAATTCCCTTTTATACTTTACTTTCTAAAAATATAAATCTTTATTAAACAACTTAACTAATCTAATTGATGCCACACATCCATGATAAAATAGACTTTACTGCTGAAGCATTTATTGTTTATAAAAACAGAGTATTGTTAAGAAAACATGATAAATATAAAATTTGGTTAAGCGTGGGTGGCCATATAGAATTAGACGAAGAGCCCAACGAAGCAGTAATTAGAGAGGTAAAAGAAGAAGTAGGATTGAATGTAGAATTATTCTACAAAGAAAACTATTCCCTAATTGAAAAAAACCAATATAAACCTCTAATTCCCCAGAGTTTCTCAACATACATAAAATCAATGATACTCACAAACACATATCAATGGTTTATTTTGCTAAATCAAACACTGAAGAATTAGTCCTTTCAGAAGATGAAAAAAGTGAGGAATGTAAATGGTTTACAAAAGAAGAATTAGAAGACCCTCAATACCAAATTAGTGAACAAATTAAAATGTACGCAACAGCTGCTTTGAAAAAACTAAGCAATTAATCACTTAAAAACGCCTTTATAAAAACTCTTAGCCATTACAGCCCTATTAACTCTCTCAAGCTTTTCATTCTTACGATTAAACAAAGAACTAAACCAACTTTGTCTTTCAGGAAGCCCAAGAACAGCACGACAGAATCTATCAATCTCACTAGTCAAAGGAGTTCTACCTGCAAAAAGAGTAGCAGGCACTCTTTCAGCTAAAGCCATGTGTTGAATCTCATCATATTTTATTTTAGCAACAATTGGAATTCCAGTAGACTCCTGTATCTCCTCAAGATTAATATCATAATAACCACGAGATTGATTAACAATAATTCCCTCAATAGGCCTGTGACGCTGTTTAGCCAATTGAGCA
>JBBTAL010000015.1:0-7391 GCA_038044225.1 Nanobdellota archaeon | reverse complement strand
AAAAGGCGAACGTAACAGATTTCTCGAAATATTAAAAATGCGTGGAGTAAAGCATTCAAAAAAAATCCACAGATTTGTATTAGGAAAAAATGGAATATCTGTCTCTTTAAGAAAAGCAAACAAATTCAATGAAAAATGATTAATCAAAAAGCGCAGGCATGGGGATTCGACCTCATGATTGCAAGCATCATATTCATATCAGGAATTTTATTATTTTATATGTACTCTATAAACTATCCTAAAGAAAGTTATGAAAAACTCGACAAGCTGTTTAATGACGGTGAATTTATAGCTGAAGTGTTATTAAGTGAAGGCCTTCCATCAGACTGGAATAAGAACACTGTAATTAGAATAGGTCTGACGACAAATAAAAAAATTAATCAGACAAAAATAGAAGAATTTTATGCAATGGCAAATAATAATGTAAATCCAGAAGGATACAAAAAATCAAAATCATTATTCGGCACAAATTACAACTTTTTCATGAATTTTTCTGAACCAATAATTATAGAGGGTAGAACAATTGAGGAAGGAGGAATTGGTAAAAATTTTGAAGGTGAGCAAGTAACAAACCTGATAAAAATAACCCGAGTTACCGCATATCGGAATAAATTAGTCTCCCTTAACTTATACATCTGGGAATAAAAAAACCTTGAATTTGGCTTAATCAAATACACTTTGATATGATTTAATAACTAACAATTTCATAATTATATATGAAAAGAGGCATATTCTTCAGCATAGATGCTCTGCTTTCATTTACAATTATTTTAATGATTATTTTACTGGCATTTCCATTGGTAAAATTAAATAAATATGATGCTCCAATAGCCCGTGACATTCTAGTTACCCTCTCTTCATTAAAAATAGGAGAAATTTCAAATAGTTATATTCAATCATTAATTATAAATGGAACATTAGACTATAATAAAACAGTCCTTGAACAAATAGGAATATTAACAATAACAAACGAGAATCTAGCAAAATCAATAGCCATTATAGCATTAGAAGAAATAGAAACAAAAGAAAACATCGGTATCTGGTACGGAAATAAACTAATATATTCTTACAACAACACTGCATATGAAAATGCCAGTAACATACTGACTGAAAGGCACATAATCAGCGGTCTAGGGGGTCTGAATGGAACAGGATTCCTATCGGGCTATTCTGCAAGAGCATTTTTATCTAATTCATATCGCACCGTTTACTCATACTTCGGAGGATACATAGGGGATGGAAATATCAGCAAACGCATAGAATACTATGGAAATATAAGTTCGGCAGAAATAGAACTAACAATCAACAATAATTTTACTCTGTATATTAACGGAATAAATTCAGGAAATTATTCAAAATCTCCGTCTGACACCATCCCTGTAAAATATTCATTGGACAATTATAAAAACAACTTTATTTCAGGAGCAAACAAGATAGAATTTCGCGGATTTAATTTATACATTGCAGGAGGATATGTTAAAATTACATATCTAACAAATGCAAACGCCAGCCAGGAAACAAAAAAATATCTTACTGGAGTAGATGGAATAGTCAATCTATATGATGGACTTTCAGTAAACGGACAACTAAATTCAATGGATGTTTTCTTGCATTACAAAATACCTTATCAGTCATTTTTAGCTATTGGAAATATCACAATATGGAATGGTTCAAGTAGCACTGAAAATACAACATCTATTTCAAATAGTCAAATAATGTCTCTGTTAAACTACAATCAGTTAAGTAATAAAACAACCCCTATAAGATTCGGAAGCCAAAACTTTTCATTCAATTCAAATAATACCGGAGGAAACGCAGATGTTATATTAATAACAGATGTATCTGGAAGCATGAACTGGAGAATGAATTCAGACACCAGCGGAATAGAAAGAAACTGCACCGACCCCCTCACCTTTTCAGACCCTTCCACAAGAAGAATCAGTGTAGCAAGATGTCTTGACCTTCAATTCGTATCCACAATTCTACAAAGTAGCACTAACCGAGTAGGTCTTGTATCTTTAGGAAGCAACTCAAATACATATGTAAATTTAACAAACAATGCCACATTATTAAACAACACTATAAACAACTATGTAGCAAATCAAATGACATGCATTTCTTGCGCAATAAACCGCGCATATCTAATTCTACAAGGAAATAGCAATAGCTCAAGAAAAAAATATGTCATTGCAATGACTGACGGAGTAGCAAACATGAGGAGCACACCACAATGTTACAACATCGATGATTCATCAATAACTAACATATCCTCAACAACTGCTTTTGCAGTAGGAGATACTGGAGTCATTACAGCATATACAAATGCTCAATGGACTAATGTAAAAAACGCCAGCACTACAAACCTTAATGGAATAGATTTACTAAATGACACATATGGATTTGCTGTAGGGGATTCATACAGATTATTTAGATGGAACGGCACATCTTGGTATTTACAGCAAGACTTAGGAAATGATAATTTATATGGAGTAAATATATTCAATAGAACTTTAGGATTCGCAGTCGGAGATGCTGGAAAAATAGCAAAGTGGAACGGCACATCCTGGGCAGAATATCAAGACACAGGAAACAACAATTTCAAAGATATAAAACTCCTAAACGCAACATTAGGTTTCGCAGTAGCAAATGCTGGAAAAATATTTAGATGGAATGGCTCAAACACAAACTGGTACGAATATCAAGATCTCGGCGATGATAACTTAAAAAGTATAGATATGTTCAATGGAACTTATGGAATTATAGTATCGGGCTCAAGAACAATATTCGTATGGAATGGTGCTTCATGGTCTTTACAACAAACATTAAGTAGTGGATCGCCTACAGATGTAGACATATATAACCGCACTTTAGCATTCATTTCAACAAACAACGGACGTATTTATAAAAAAATAGGAAATAATGCCTGGACCCAAGAAACATTTGTTGCCCTTTCCCCACTAAACACAATACGCATAATTAACAACACATTTGGATTTGCCCTTGGAGATTCAATAGGCGGATTAACATTATGGAACGGAACCCGCTGGAACAACACTTATCCTGAATACTATTATCAAGGAAATTCTTCCACCGGACTAAATTGTAATGATAATGCCCTAACAAGCTGTACACTATTGCAAAACATTGCAACACTCAATGCAAATTACAGCTCTTGCCGAGTAAACAGAGAACAAAATGCAACAGTCCATTCAATAGGCTTCGGTCCCGTATCCACATGCGGGTTATCTTCCAGAACCCTTCTTTCAATAGCTACCTGTGGAAACGGAAGCTATTATGCTAGCGACAACGCAACACAACTTCAGCAGATATATGCAAACATAAGTCAGAATATAGTTCAGCTATCATATGCTCAACAAACAGCAACAGTAAGCGGAAACGCAACAGGAATTCTCTATCCTGATTCATACATAAACTTAAACTATACTTTTCTAAAAAATCCTTTTGGAGTTATAATCCCTCTAGAAAAACAATTTGAAAACACAACACAAGGAAACTTTTCAATATATCCAAACTCAACTATTCTTGATGCTCAAGTCACTTCATATTCAGGACCAAAATGGACAGATAAGTTAAAAATAAACGGAAACACTGTCTACAACATCAGTAAATATGGAAATTCATATATTTCTTTAGGAGACCCCTATTCTATTTTAATTCCTTCAGGTCTTGTGCTTAATCAAAATGATATCACTCTCACAACAGCAGTCGCCCCAACAAATGTCACAGTAGGTTCGGCATCAAACAAAATAATTTACACTTTAGCAAAAAACTTTTCATCATTCTCGCCAATACTTGCAATAGCGCAGGGATGTCAATGGAATATTCAATTTGAAGATTATACTAATATTACTGTAAGAATTCCTTCAGCATACAATGGCTCGAGTCAGTGTTATTTTCCTCCAAACGGCGGATTCACACACGACCCTAATGACGCTTTCCAAGTCGCAGTATATAATCTTCTAAGACAATTAGACCTTAATGGAAATCAATTAATAGACCCTAAAATTACAGAACAAGCTCTTCAGATAGATATCTCACAAGTAAATGGAATTCCCTACACATGGCAGACAGAGGTGCAAATACGCACATGGACTTAATGATTTGGAATAAAAAAGGAGTATTTTTCCTTGCAATCACAATGGTAATAATAACATTGCTCATGACTTCATACACATTGCACACAAAAATACAGGAAAGAAAAGTAATCCAAAAAAGAGTGGAAACAATGAACAGTTTCGTCAATTCAATACAGCAGGATATTGAAAGGAAAATATTCATCGCCGCATTCAGATCAATATTCACCCTTGAAAATAAAATAATCGAAACGGGCTCATACATTGGAAATGTAAATTCAAGTTTTCAAGAAATGTTTTTCAACGGCACACTAAACGCGCAAAATGAGCCAATTATGATAGGAGCCACATTTAACGACATAGCTAACGATTTGCAGTCAGTCGGAGATAAAATAAATATAAACGTAAACATTACAAACCCAAAATTAAACATAGACCAAACTGACCCTTGGAATTTACATATCACTTTAAACATAAATTTCTCTGTAACTGATGAAAGCAACTTATCTTCATGGAACTCTCCATTAACTGTAACTGCAACAATCCCGCTATATTACTTCGACGACCCATTATACACTTTAAACACGAGGGGAATAATAGCTGTAAAAATTAATCAAACAATATATAATCCGTTAAATAACTCTATATTGTTAGACCATTCAACAAAGCAATATTACAAATCATCTTCTGAAGCACCTAGCTTTATAGATAGATTAGAAGGAAATATTGCAGTCAACAGCGCAAACGGAATAGAATCTTTAGTAAATATTCAAAACTTACAATCCAAAGGCTTAAACACGGAACAAAAATCAATCATAGACCACATATATTTCTCTTCTTCCAATCCTTCATTCTGTCATGTAAGTGGAATGCCAAGCTGGTTCAATATAGACAACGCAAATCTAGCGCAATATAATGCAACTTGCGGATAAAAACCAAACATAAAGGAAAGAGTGTTCTGGTTAATTAAAAGGTGTTACATGTCGGGAGTTTTATCTCTTACTAAATATATTCTTTATGTTACCTACAACATTAGAATATAGTCTAAGTCCTACAAGGAAAGGAGATATGATTTTCAAAGCTAGAAAAAAACACCCGCCATAGTAAGCCTTATAAATAGTGTTATTTTGGAGAAATAACATGAGAAAAGCAAAAACATTAGCTTTAATTACAGGATTATCTTTAGCTAGTTGCATAACTGAAAAAAGATATGTTGTTGATGAAGCACACCCTATAAAATATGAGAAATTCATCGACGCAAAGGGTGTTGAAAGAAGAGGTCCAATGATTTATGATACAAAAGAGAAAAAATATGTTATTTATTTAGGTGAAGGTATAACTGAAAAATAATAATCAAAAAATCGATGCACCACCACGCCTTAAAAGGCGTGGTTTGATTGGTGCTCGATTTTTGGATGCTCGAAGTGTTCCACGCACTAAAGTGCGTGGTTTTCAAACACTTCGACATAATATTTATTAAGACTTCTTCACATGTTTTGTTTACATGAAATCAAATAAGATCTCTTTTATTCTTGGAAGTATAGTTATAATAATAGTTTTAATGATTGTTTTATCAACTAATGGTCCTCTTTTATCTCCAGAACCAAATATGATGATAGGGTGTGGATTAGGTAGAGGATCATTTGCTGTTGCTGGTTTCTCTCCAACTCTTCAAGAACCTTCAACTCCTTCTACAACTCAAGATCCTGTACCTGGAAATCCCCCCCCCATATAACAATTGTTTACCAGATGCATTGGCTAAAATAAATGCAGATATGTTTGGTGAAGATGAAGGTCAATTACGTTATGACATTACAACTTGTATGCAAGATAAAGGTTATGATCCTGTTAAAAATGGAGTTCCTCTATCTGGAATTAAAGATGCTCTAGCTTGTAAAGAAGCAGCAATGAAAGCTAACGGATGGAAAGAAACATTCGGTGGAGGGGGAGTTGGAAAACCTGGTCCAGGTGGTCCTTCAATACCTATAGATTCTCCTTTCAAGAATAATTGTCCTCCTCTTGGTTCAACAATAGTTGCAGTATTTGCTGGTCCTCCTGGAGGATCAGGTCATACAGCTGCTTGTAAAGTTGTAATTTGTAATCCTAGGAATGGTCATGCAGTATTAGATTGTAAAGAATCTTCAGCTTCTTCAGGAGGAGCTTGGGGTTGGGTTGCTGACGTAGGACCAAGTGGACATGTTGTTACAAATCCTCGAAGTTCTATGGATGGTGGTTCAGTTATGGGATTCACAACAGTATCTGCTTCTCGTTGATTCTAAAATTAAGTGAAGGTTGTATAAATCCGACTATTTTATGTTACAATTAAATTGTTTTTTAGTTAATTAATTTTAATAGACTTTTATGACTTTATGTAACAGCCGACATGTAACACCCTTACTTTAACCAGAATAAGGAAAGAGTAATCTTTATAAATAAGGATATCTGAATATAATCAGTTTAATCGATAATAGATAAAAGGAGGTAAAAATATGCAACAAAAAAAAGGTCAAGCAGCAATGGAGTTCTTGATGACATATGGATGGGCAATTCTTGCGGCAATCGTTGCAATTGGAGTCCTCGCGTATTTTGGAGTATTTAGCCCTGGAAAGCTAACAGGCTCTAGTCAGATTACAAACAATCCTTTCTATGCATCAGCCTCACAAGTTGATAGCGTAAGCAATACAATTAAGCTTGAGTTAACAAACAATGGAGGAGATACTGCAGTTATTAGTGAAATAAGTGTTACTGGAACCGGAGCTAGTGCTGGAATAATTTGTAGTGTCAGTCCTATTCCACCGGCAGGGGATGCAACTCCTGGAAGAATAATATTATTCACCACTAATATTTGTGCTCCTATATTAACATCTGGAAACAATTTTGCAGGAGACATCAAAATAACCTACAAAAAACAAGGAAGTACATTAAACCAAATTTCAACAGGAACTCTTCGAGGAATGACGCAATAAACATAATTATTTTTTTATTTTTTTATTTTAGTTTTTAGAAAGAACAGAAAGGTAAATAATATTAAGTCCAGTTCATAATATCAAAAAATCGATGCACCACCACGCACTAAAGACTTCAATTCGTAAGAATTGAATGGATTAGAGAATATCAATTCTCTAAGTGCGTGGTTTGATTGGTGCTCGATTTTTGTTTACACCATTTTTGGTGGATGCAAGAAACTTCTTCCCGAAGAGAAGTTTCTGCACAGAAATTTGTAAACTTAAACAAATTTCTTGTGCTCGAAGTGTTCCACACACTAAAGTGTGTGGTTTCCAAACACTTCGACATGAG
>JBBTAL010000014.1:0-1582 GCA_038044225.1 Nanobdellota archaeon | reverse complement strand
ATTAATTTCATCCGTATTTCCCATAACTTTTCAAACAGATCATGTTTATTGGGAAACTGTAAGAGGTTGTGCCTTCAATTGTATTTATTGTGCTCATCCAGGGCAAAAAAATCAGTTTAGAGAAGTTCCTTTAGAAAAAGTTACTAAAGAAGTGGAACATCTCGAAAGTAAAGGATTTAGAGCAATTTATATTACAGATCCAATTTTAGGAGGTAAAAAGGAACGTTCTAAAAAAATTATAGGCTTATTGGGGAGATTGAAGAGCTCTTTTATTACTGCAGAATATCGTCCAGAATATTTAGATGAAGAAGTCTTAGATCTTTTAGAAGATGCTCAAATTGGTTGGTTAGAATTTGGATTACAAACAACTAATCCCTCTTTAGAGTATTTTAGAAGAAATGCACCCTCTGTTATGGAAAAATTAGAAAGACTTTCTAAAAGACTAATAAAATATAGTTTAGATCTTATTGTTGGAATCCCAGGAGATACAAAAGAGTCTTTCGAATCTTCCTTAAAATTTGCTATAGAAAGGGCAAAGCCCACATCATTAAAGGTATTCCCTCTTAGAGTTTATGAAGGAACTCAATTACATCATATGGTTAAAATAGAAGGATGGGAGTATGATGATAAGACAAGAATAATCAAAAGATCCAATTCATTTGATGAAACCGAGTTCTCTAATTGGATGAAAATGGGAAGAACATCGGCACATCTTTACAGATTTTTAGAATCAAATAACTGGTTTGGAGAAGAATCTAAATTGAGAGATATAAAGATGTTTATAAGATTCTCAGACAAATTTGGTAAGCAAATTAAGGAAGAGTATGATGATTCACAAATCAAAAAACTATGGAGTGAATTCAGAAATGAAAGATAACTTTGAAAAGTCAAAGGAGCAACATCCAGAAATTCCAGACTTAGATTTACATTATTACGGAATGAAAGGTCATGGAATAAAAGATAAATGTCCTGAGGAAGGTAGACCTAAATTTCATTTAATTGATTCTAGGAAATTATTTTCTTTAGTTCCTTTAATTAATTCCAAAAATTCTCCTTATGAATTAAACGGAGATAAATTAACTTATAATGAGATAGACCTTCCATTTAGAGTTAAGTTTATAGGAAGAATTGGAAGAAATCCAGCATATTTTTACCATAGAGGGATTCAAGAATGGATGCCAACTCTCGACTCAGAAAGTATTCTCGGGATAAATTTTCAGCCTATTTGTAAAGGATGTGATTGGTGTTGTAGAGATTTGCAAAAAGGAATGATAAATATTTCTCCGGAACAAGGAGTTAGAGCTTTACAAGAGGGCGGGGTAGATTTACCAAATATAGATAAGATGACTTTTGTCACAGGAATGTATAGAAATGGGGAAGAAGTCGCTCAAGTTATTTTAAAGACTGTAGACCTGGCAAAAAAACAAGGATTTCGTGGACGAGTTTTATACATTGGTTCACAAATTCAAGATCAGACATTAGCTAAAAGATTGATTGAAGGTTTAGATAAAACTCGATTTAAATATGCATACACTCTTGAAACTTTTACGCAGAGAGAAAGAATGCATATAAAAAAAGCGAA
>JBBTAL010000013.1:0-5630 GCA_038044225.1 Nanobdellota archaeon | reverse complement strand
CAGGAGAGATTTCAATAACGCAAGGTAGTGCTGTTAGTAATTCTTACCCATTTGAAATCAGGTTGGGTTTACCTCCTAATCCTCCTTCCGTGGTTCAAGTTACTCCAATAAATTTGGAAAATCCAGCCAATTTAGGAGTATTGCCTGTTAAAATATGGGGAAATAATTTCGATAACAATGCAAAAATAATTCTTGATGGTATTGATTTAAGCTCAAGAATCTTATCAAGAACTGACAAAGAAATACAATTCTATTTGAGCGGAGCAGAAATAGAAGATGCAATGCAGATAAGAGTGGATAATGAAGGAAATGTGAGGTCTAATAAATTCAACATTGATGAAACAACTGTAAAATACCCTGACATTATTCACCTTACTCCTACAACCAGTCAAGTTGGCTCTACCATTACAATTATAGGACATAATTTTTTTCCAACAACATCTGAACTGTATGTTGATAACAATCTTGTACCTAAGGTAGATTATTCATTGATTAATAATATTGATAAAACTTTTACAATTCTTCTGCAGTTGAACTCTTTGAGTAATGGTGCTCATAGCGTACATTTTGATACTCCTCCAAGAAGACCAAGCGTTAATTATAACAGATATAACTCAAGCAAAGTCTACTTTCAAATAAAATCCTCTCTTAGTAGTCCAATAATTATAGAGAATAATAATTTGAGTTTGGCATTTGATGGAAATGTCGGGAGTCTAATAGAAATAAAGAATAAAGAAACAAATCATATCTACACTTTAGAAAGCATGTTTCCATGGAGAATACAATTAAGACCCATAGTTAATTCAACAAATCTTTCGGCTTGGTTAAACCCTCCTCAATCAAATTATTTTAACCCTTACTTGGGAAATTGTACAAGTAATCTGACATATGAATTGAATCAGCAAGGTACTGTGCAAAATCTTAAGTTAATATGGAATGATTGCACTATAGACCAAAATAATCATTTTGATTATGTGCAAGAGTATTTGTTAGAAGATGATAATAATTATGTTGAGATGAAATTTTATACAAATAATAGTGATGTGATAAACTACAGTATATATGTTGTGAAGAATTATATAACATTTATAGATAATGATCCGAGCTTGCAAGAAACAGGGATGCAATCTGGAAGAGGATTAGAAATAATCAAAAATCCAGGGTATAATACCCTTTCAAAGGGGGGAAGAAATGTTTGCTATGATTATACAGAACCAGAACCTGCCGAAGGACAACCGGTGTGTGAAACTACAGGATATGAGTCATTATTGCCTGCTGCTTGGATTAATACTGATGGAGATGGATACTATTTACACCCTAACTCTCTTTTGGACCTATGGATAGGATACTGGAATGAGGAAGGAGAATATATTTATGCCATGCCTATAGATAACTATTCTTACGCTAAAGGTTATAGTTATGTTGGGGAACATGGAATTTATAAAAATACTGCAGTAGCTCTTTATCCCAATAGTTTTAACGCTTCAAATTTTGATTACAAACAACCTTACAAATATAGAATAGGAGTAAGTAAAGGAACAACATTTACTGGTAAGGAAACATGGATTAACATAGCAGATACTTTCAAAAAGATACAGAAAGATCTTGGAATGCTTAATACACCATTCAAACTAAGAGACATACCAGAACATGTAAGATATTTAGATTTAACAACTCTTGTTAGATTGGATGGGGAATTTTTTGATGTTGTTGGGGGGATACTAGTGCCGAAACCAAACCCTAAATCTGTTGAGTTGTCTAAACTCTTTGAAACATCAAGAAAATATTTTGGAGCTGAAGAATCAACTATATTCATTTGGGGAGGAGAACAAAATAGAGTCAATGGTCTACGTTATGAACCTATTCCAGGAACAACTATGCCTTTTCTAGAAAAATTAAACGATGCTGGATGGAACCCTTGTTTCTATTCTGTTAATGGAGCACTACAATTACAGACAAACGAACAAATGTATTCTAATATGCTTGGTCAAGAGACAGAATTTGACCCTACAGGTCAACCAGTAATTATAGTTTCAGACCCTCAAGTTTATGGAACATATACAATGACTAGCGCGTATTCTACTGCAATAGGTCCGCTAGATTCTAGTTATCTTAAATGGTTCCTTGAAAAATATAGAGCATTCAATAATAATGGTAAGGGAATGAGGTGTTTCTACTCAGATGGAATATTTGTGAGTTTATGGTATGGAAGTGGAGGACCATGGTCTAAGCTATATAATCAAAAAGGATGGGATGAAAAAGCGCTTCCATCACTTAAAGAATTTTTCAAGAAAGAGTTTGAGGAATTAAGAAAAATAGATAATGACACATATACTTTCCACGAAGCAGTTTCACAATTTTCTACAGATGAAGGGCTGTTCCCTGTACAAGCAGTACCTGGGGGAATAGTTGGAGTAAGTGCAGGCGCTGGAACACAAGTAGAAAATAGTCAAAGTATACAATTTTATCAAAGAATATGGGGAGGATATCAAGACTTCATTTTATCTAATGAATTAGTAGATCCTAATCTTATTTCTCCAGTTCATATACCTGAATCATTTTATAGTACTTTGAAGAATATAAACGGGGTAAATCAAAATTATAATAAAACATTGGAAGAAACTTATGCTTTGCCTGGAATGGTTGGATTTCTTAATAAAGGAGCGATACCCTTTTACCTTGAACCTGGAGCAAGAGAGACAGCAAATTATACCCCAATTGTGAACTTTACTCAAGCACCTCCTGGAGCCATACAAAGTTATTGGAATCAACCATTACAGAAATATGCTGAGGTAAATAGAGAACTTGTACAAGCGAGACAGTTAGCAAGAAATTATTTCCATGGTCTTTGGCATCTTGGTGTAACTACAAATTCTCCTGAGGAAACTTACTATTATATTAGTGATTTTTACTTATTTTTGGATGAAAAAGATTCAGGAATAGCAGAGATTTCTGTACCTAGAGTAATTAGCTCTGTAAGACAGTCATGGGGGCAAACAGATTGGGCCAATAGATACGGAATTATGTTCATAAATACATATAATCGAGAACCTGAACAAATTGTGACGTTTAATTTTAATTTTGATAGATATAATGCAATAAGAGGGCAAGATTATAATTTATTTAGATACTCAAAGGAAGATGGGAGAACTTATCTTGGAACTTATAGTAATAATTTTGATTATACTCTAACTATACCTGCGAGAAAGTTTGTTCTACTTGAGCTAGAAAAAGATGGAGATGGAGATAACGATGGTGTTGCAGGAAGATATGATATATGTCCAAACACTGAAACTGGAGAAATAGTAAATTTAGATGGATGCCCTATTCCTTCAACAAGTGAGTTTTCTTCTCAACTGACGACTAATTTGGCTCTGTCAACTAATTTGTTAAGACAGACTGGATTATCTATCGGAATAAATAATTTGGGAAGAATAGAATATAATACTCAAGAAATAAGATTATTAAGATTTAACAACAGGAGACAATCATTAGATGGTTTAGATATTGATAAGGCTATAGAAATTATAAATAATAAAATAAGCGTAAACTCTGTAGATTATCCAGAACTAAATAAACCAGCAAGATTAACATTTTATAATTTAACTTATGCTAATTCTCCTACTCCCACTGTTCAAACTTCAAATGGATTTTCTGTTTGCTTTGATTGTATTAGTAGTTCTTATTTAGCTGGAAATTATATTATGACAGTAAGTAATTTCTCTAATTATAGTACGCAGACTTCTACATGCGGAGATAATTACTGCAATTTGCACGAAAGTTGTAGCATTTGTTCTTCTGATTGTGGAAGTTGTTCTGCACCTGCTCCTGGTCCTAGTGGAGGAGGTGGAGGAGGCGGTGGAGGAGGAAGACCTACACCTAAGATTGTAACTGAATGTTCTGATAAGAAAGATAATGATAATGATGGATATATTGATTATCCTTATGATTCTGGATGTTTGAATAAAGAAGATAATATTGAACTTGATGCTCCAATATTAAATTCTATTAATGATTCAAATGGTCTTGGAAATGTTTCTGAAGGAGATGAGGAAGAGGAGCCGATTGTTGAAAAAGATGTTGAGATAAGATTATTCTTCTGGTTGACTATTTTAGTTCTTGCTTTTGGGATAATTATTGCGGCGATAATTACTCTTCGTTCAATTAGGCAACATAAGAGATTGAGGGAACTTTATAATCATGTTCATAGGATAAATAGTGTTTAATTTATTTTTCTAGAACAATTCTGACATCTACGGCTTTTCCTTCTTTGTTGTTTAGAATGAATGGATTTATGTCTAATTCTTTTATGCTTTTGTGTTTTTGAGGGATTTTTGATACTGCTACGAGAGATTCTTTTAAGGCATTTGTGTTTAATTGAATGTTTCTGAAGCCTTCAAATAGTTTTCTTGATTTTAGTTCTGAAATCATGTCTTGCGCTTCATCTTTTGTTATTGGACATTTTCTTATTGAAACATCATCTAAAAGTTCTGTAAAAATACCGCCTAGACCAAATAGAATTACATGATTAAATGTTGGGTCCTTTTTTAGACCTATGATTAGTTGCTGACCTTCTACAAATTCTTGTGCAAGAATTCCTTTTAGACTTAATTTGTTTTTTCTTGCTGTTGAAACTAATTCGTTGAATGAACTTTCTATTTCTTCTTTTCTATGGACAATTATTACGCCACCTATTTCTGTTTTATGAATTGCGTCTGGGGAAACAATCTTTAGAACAAGAGGAGCTTTTATTTTTAAGTCCTTGATTGAATGGATTAGTTGTGATTTTGGTACGTTGATGAACTTGCTTATAAGTTGCTGGGATTTGTGTAGGTCTAGTACCTCGGTTTTCATTTTATTATTAAGTTTGAAAGGATTATATATCTTATCATTATAATAATCCTTATAAATAATTGATTTGAGTCTGGTGAATGGATAGGGCATTGTCTGAAGTTTTAGTAGAACAATTTGAAAGACATTTTAAGATTTTAACTCCTGATAGAGCATTATTTATTGAATTACTTGCTTCGACAGATATTCCTGAGTCTTCCCGGTTTTCTGAATCTTTGCCTCATATGAAACAGACCGTTAGAGATGGTGAAACATATCATAATCTTTCTTTAAGAAGAATATTAAGAAATGTAAATGCCTATGAATCTCAGTTATCTAAAATTAAGGGTGTAGTTGGAAGTGTAGCTTCTCGGCTTGGAGTATACCATTCTAGTGATTTGGTTCGAAAAATAAGAGGAGAAAGAGAATTAATTAAATTAATGAGTGGGTGTCCTCAACCATTTTCATTACTTGCAAAGTTTCAAACATATGAACCGTGTGGCAAAAATGATAATCTACTTGTGACTACTCGACCAATTTTGGTTATTCCTGGTGCGACTGATAGAAAAGAAATATATGATTGGGAACAGTCAAATACTAAATATCGAAAAGAAATCAGAGTCTTGGGTTTTATTCCAATTAGACTAAGAGAGAAACCTGATCCATATGCAGTTAATTAATTGTTTTTACCCACGGAGAATTTTGATATATTTATATATCCTTTTAGTTTATTTTAATCATGGTTTTATATGATTTCTATGGAACTGAATGCGTTCATTGTCATGAGATGAATCCTCTTA
>JBBTAL010000012.1:0-3580 GCA_038044225.1 Nanobdellota archaeon | reverse complement strand
AAACATCCTGCTTTATTTGATAAGGATGTTGAGGAGTTACTTGTTAATTTAGATTCCGTGCCTTTAGATATTAGAACAGCTGTACGTAATTTCGGGGGCGGGTTTGTAAATCATAATGTATTTTGGGAATGTATGGGCTCTAAGTCTAGTGGTGTTCCTCATGGAAAGATTTTGAATACTATTGTTAAAGATTTTGGAAGTTTTGATGAATTTCGCAAACAGTTTACGGCTTCTGCTGTTGGGCTTTTTGGTTCTGGATATACTTGGCTTGTTGTTTCAGATGGCAAATTAGAGATTATTAATACAAAAGACCAGGATTCTCCAATTTCTTTGGGAAAGAAACCTGTGCTTGTTATTGATGTCTGGGAGCATAGTTATTATGTCAAACATTTCTGGAACCGAGTTGAATATATTAATGACTGGTGGCAACTTGTAAACTGGTCACAAGTAGAGAAGAATTATTTGCATTCTTAATATTAGATTCTCTATTTAGCCAATTATTTACATAATCTACTTTTTCTGCTTTAAGTTTTGTAGTGCTTATATTTTCAAAAAATCTTTTTATATATTCTTTCTTATATATTCTTAGATGATATGCTTCTTTTCTAAGCAATCCATCTTTTCCTAGCTCGGGTTTTTGTATTGAGTATCTGGCTTCTATTTCTAGTTGCTCTTCTAGTATCTTCCTCATTACCTCGAGTAACTCATAATTGGTATTTGTTATATCTAAACATATTTTGGGAGTTTTTCTTACTTTTTCTTTTATTATTTTAACACATCCTTCCGCATCAAAGAAGCCTTCTAAAAATAGAAGAGATTGTTCTTTATTTTTATTTAACATCTCCATTATTTTACCCAAGTTGCTTCTTATTTCTTTAAAGAGCATGAACAATTCCAGATTGTTTATATTTACAAAATAAATATTCTTGCTTCTATTAATATAATTTTTAACTTTTCTTTCTATACATTTAGATATCTTATTAGCATATTTTTCAGTAAAATCTTTATCTCCTATAAGATTAACTAAATATCCTCCACCTTTTTTCCATTTATAAGCACAACCATCCCCTAGTAATGCTCCTAATACATAGAATAACTCAGAATTGTATTTTATCTTTCCAGTAGAACCAGTTGGGGATTGTCTATTCGCTAACCATTCATAAATTGTGCCAATAGGGATTTGAAAACTTTTGTTTATTTCTTGTAAAATGTCTTTATTTGAAGTATTTGCTGTTTTTAACTCTTTTAATCTTTGATAAGCTTTTACTCTATTTTGTCTATCAACACTCATTATTATTTGTATGGTCACAAGTTTATTTACTTTTCGGTTTATTGTCGTTAAAACCTCGAAACAGGCGTGCTGATTTTATTGAAGCGTGGTGGAATTTGGTTAATTGGGATAGAGTTAATGAGATGTTTGAATCTAAATAATTTTATCTTTTACTATTTATTTTGTTTCTGCCTGCCGTAATTAATCTTTGGTATATTTCAGGAGCAATAAAATATCTACTATCAGATAATTCTTTTAATGACTTTTCATACTCTTCTAAATTTATAATACTTTTGTCTAGTAATATTAAGAATAAACCTGTTGTTCTTATAGGGTTCAATCCTAGAATTTCTGCTATATTGTATCCATCTTTGTCATCGATTAATAGGTTTTTTATTTTTAGTTCTTGGCAGAGAGTTATTGCTTTTCTTTCTCCTATTTGAATATTTTTAACTTCAAGATTTAGGGAAGTCTTTTTTATCTCTATGAATTTTTCTTTTAAGTTTTTTTTAATAAGAAATATTTCATTTTCACTTTTTTCTTTGCCATTTATGACTACTTCTTCATATACTTCATTTGGAATATATATTTTTTTAAACAGATTTTTTAGTAAGTCTATTTTTTTAATTTTAGCTAGATGAATCAAAGGAGTTGAATCAGAAACAGCAAGCATTTTACTCCATTAAAGTCGCTTTTATGTCTTTTTCAGCGTCTTCCATTGTATAAGGCATAGGTATTTTTCTTTCTTTTACTATTTCCATAATCTCCCATAAAGAAATTCCAGCTATTTCTGCGGCTTTCCATAAACTTACTCTTCCTTTTTTATATAACTCAAGAGCATATTCTAATTTAGTCCCTTTAAGTCCTATTTCTAATATTTTTCTTAATGCTATTGACATGCCTATTCTTTCTTTTTCAGAATACCATTTTAGGTCTTTTCTTAGGTCTTCAGGGATGCGTGTTGATATTAAAGTCATTTTGTATACAAATGATGTTGTTTGTATACTATTTAAGTTTTGTTGTTTGTCTGGCTGGAATTTAGTGAACCGTGATATATCTTTAAACTCTAGGCTAGTCGCTGCTGGTACTTTTTATGCCGGAATGGGAAAGGTTTGGACTGCGGGTAGAGAATTAAGTGCGAAGTTATTAAAAGTTGGAAAAAAATCGTCTGAAAGAGCTATAGCTCTTCATGATGCGGTCTATTCTTTAGTATACAATTCTGCGTTTTGTCCTGCTATGTACTTAATTACAGGCTCAAGAGATTGGAAAGAAATTACATTTGCTACTGCTGCTTCCGGATTAATAGGGTTAGTAAATGGTGCCCCTCAAGGTTATGCCGTAGATGTTACAAGAGATTTAACAGGTTTAGAAAGATGTGATAGAATGACTTATCCAGATTTTATAAGGAAGAAGAGTTCTACAGTTAAAAAAGGAGTATTAGCCGGAGCAGTTGTTGCATCCATAGGATTAATGGGTTTAATTTATGCCGTAACTCCCGATGAAGGATTATGGAAAGATAAAGAACAACCTGTGAAGATGGAGATTAAAGAACCAAATTCTTATAAATAACTTTATCTTTTAATAAAATCAATTTCTTCTGGACCTAACTTGAGTTGTTCTTGAATGACTTGATCGTTTTGAATTATTTTCTTTATTAGTGTGAAATCTCGCATTGCTCTCTTTGTTGAGCAATGGACGTATTTTGCATATTTTTGTGATATTGTTTTCTTTTTAGACATTATAGTGTTGTTTAACCATATTTTTAGAATTCTTTGAGGGCGTTCATATTTTGTGAAACCGGCTTTTGGACTGTCTTTTGCGTAACTGATGCCTGCAGACTGGAAGATGTTTTGGTATACGAGGAAACGCCAAAACTGCTGACGGTAAATTCTTCCTCTGAATACATCTGCCCTTGCTAATGCTAAGTATGCTCTTGCTAATGCACGGCCTTTATATTCTCTAGGGATGTTTTCTTCAATCCATAATAAGATTTCATCTAGAGACATTTTTGTGTTATCAAAAAGATTTAGGTTGTCTTCTCTTTCTTGGAATAATTTTTTTAAAATATTGAAAATGCTGTCTTTTTTACTTCTTTCTTCTAGGAAGTCTATGTTTGTTTGGTCTGTCAGGATATAAGTTTGTAAGTCATTTAACGCAGCTCTTAGGTCTCCTTGAGATTTTATTGCTATTTGTCTTAAGTAATGAATGTTTTCGCTGAATCCTTCTTTTTTAACTATACTATTTAGAACTTGAACGATATTATCTACTGAAAGTTGTTTCATTTCTACTAATTTGCATTTTGGTCTTAAT
>JBBTAL010000011.1:0-2536 GCA_038044225.1 Nanobdellota archaeon | reverse complement strand
AATGAATTTTGATGGCAGTCAAAAATATTCTATTTTTGATGTTAAGGAATGCAACCAATGAAAAGTATAACTTATATTAAGAAATATTCTCTTTTCATACTCAGAACAAATTGACCTCAAAATTCAATGAATTTTGATGGCAGTCAAAAATATTCTATTTTTGATGTTAAGGAATGCAACACACATTTGTTAAACGGCAGAAAGAATTAAATCTAAGTCTTTATATTAATAATCAATGAATCATGTTTTTGAAGTGGTAGATAAAACGGGCAGAAAAATAAGGTTGGCTAATTATGCTTGGAAGCATATAATGAGAAAGCATCCAATGATGGTCGGTTATGTTGAAGTGTTTGAAAATCACATACTTTAGTGTATGGAACACTTCGAGCATCCAAAAAACAAAGAATATTGTTTTTTTGATATTGAGGAAATGCAACAGGCTTTAAGAATTCCGACAGCTATGGTTGTTTCTCTTGCTGATAATAGTGTGCATCATTATTATCTTTATGTCGAAGTGTTTGGAAACCACACACTTTAGTGTGTGGAACACTTCGAGCATCCAAAAATCGAGCACCAATCAAACCACACCTTTTAAGGTGTGGTGGTGCATCGATTTTTTGATTTAAAGAATAAAATAGGTCAGAACAAATACTTGTTTTTATCAGTTAAATATTAAAATGGCGATGGGTTCATTCTTTCATCCTATTTCGAGGATAAAATAATATGATTGAACAAATAGTCTATGAAATATATAGCAGACGCACTAAATAATCGTATGCGTCTGAGTAATAGTAAACGCACAAACCTATACGAAAATTAAATGCGTTTACTATACTATGATGAAACTGGAGATTTCTTAGAAATATCCTTTGGAGAAGCACCACAGATCGAATATACTCGAGAAGTAGAACCTGGGGTGTTTGTTACATATGATGAAAGAACTAATGTCATAAAGAGTGTTGGTATATTGGCTTTTAAAAAGAGAACAGAGCTTCTTGCTAAAGTGCTTGCTAGAATGAATCTGAAATTGCCTCTTACAATTTCTGCATGAATTAATTCTTTATTTTAATTGCTAAAATAAGTGAAGTTATTATTGCAATGTCTAATAATAGGCAGAATAAACAGTACGTATAAAGTACGAAATGCTGGATTGCAAAGAGATAGCCTACGCCATAAATTACTCCAAATATTAATATGCTTATTACCCATTTTCTATTGTCTCTTGGTTTTATCCATAATACCTTTTTGTTAGGGTTTTTGTTTAGAATGAATAGAAATAGCAATGTTAGGAAACCTAAGAATGCGTTTGCTGTTATTAAATCAAAAAACCAATTTATGTTTGAGACGTTGATTAAGGGCAGGTTTAAATTAAAATCTATCGTTAGTAAATAGAAAATTCCGTCGATATTGGCGTATGGGCTTTTGTTTACTATTCCGCAGTCAAAGTGTTTTCCAAATGTGCAGAATTTACTTGCTGATGGTGAGAAGTGTTCGTAAAGCAAGAATAAAGATATTAGCATGCCAATTATTAAGGTTATTGAGAGTGCTTTTCTTAGGTTGTTCATTATTTAATGTGTTATTCTAGTGTTTTATAGTTTTTCTTTTAGATTATTGATTTTTCAAAAATAACCTCTCCAGTAGAAAGGTCTAAAGTTAGTGCTGCTAAATGCTGTTCAAGACAAATAGATGCTTTACACATATCGTTTTTCTTTATGCTTTCTATAAGTCCAGCTTCTTTTAATTTTCTAAGGGTGAGGTCTTTTATTGAAGTTATTTTGCCATTAATAATAAGTCTGGGCTGGGATATTCCATAACTGCAGCCACCTGCTAAATATATCTTTAGGCTGGAGTGTTGTTTTTGTTCAATTTGAGCATCCGCAATAAATCTTCTTAGAGGGTTTACGAATCTTTGAGGATATTCACAGCGAGCGATTGTTCCGTGATATACGGTTTATTTGTAAGTCATACCTATTGTTAAACAACCTGGCGTTACTTTAGAGGTTAGTTTGTGTGGGGCACTTGTTCGTAAATAATTTCTTCTTTCTGCAAGATAAATATGGGGGTGCATGAGATTATTTTATAAAGAGAATATTTAAATGTGACTTTTCGGTTTTGATAATTCTTATAAATGGTATAAACCTATAAATATAGTGAAAGAATATAAAAGAAAGACTCCACTTTATAAAATAATTAATGGAAAGAGGGTTCCTATTTGTGATTATTATGGAGATTGCGCTAATAAGGCATGCAGAGAGGTTTATCCCATTCTTTTTGGCAAGGACGGATGGAGCTATCTTTGTCGAAAGCATTTTGAGCAAGAGAAAAAGAGACTAAAAGATAAGTTGGCGTATTGCACTTTGGATTGATTTATTAACTTGTTTTTTATTTGTTAATTATGGTGATTGATATACTTACTATAATTATTGTTTGTGTTGCTCTTTTTATTGGATATTTAATTGGGCATGGTCTTGGAACTTTTAAGCGTGAGAGATTGTGGCAGGAGCAATTGCCCGAGCATCGTGCGGATGCTATTGCT
>JBBTAL010000010.1:0-4464 GCA_038044225.1 Nanobdellota archaeon | reverse complement strand
GGAACTGGATTGCCTGGTTTGCTTGTTAAAATAACTGGACCTTTGGTTGATAAGAAAATCAAGGTCAAGGCTAAGAAAGAGTAATTAAATGGAAAAAACTGAGTTAGTAAGTGAAGTTAGAGAAAATAATTTAGATTTAAAGATTTTCGCAGTTTTCAATTTTATTTTAATTTCTTTTTTATATATAAAATATCAAGAGCACTTTTGGATACTTAATTCAGTTTTTGATTCGCGAAAACTTCTTACATTTTATGCTCTTTTTAAACTAATCTTCTCCTCTGCAATAATGTCTTTGGCTATTTCTACTCCACTTTGGTTGACTAGAAAAGTAAATGGTGTGAAAAGACATTTTATGGCTATTTTAATTGGAATTCCTTTCATAATAGTGAGCCTATTTATTATGATTTTTGGATTATATCTTCCTGAATATTCTATTTTCGGAATGGCATTCTTATCAATTATATCTATACCTACATTAACTTTAATTGAAAGCATTTTGATTAGAGCACAGTTAAATAAGATATATAGAATTTTATTGATGATAGTGATCGTGATTATATTTATCTTTATTGTTTATTCACTTATTGTAAATTTCTTTATTCCGATTAGTTCTTTGCCGGATGTTGGGAATTCAATTGAATTACCACAGATTAACCCTTGAGAATTATTTTAAAATAGCTAGAAAATAATTTTAACAAGTTTTATAAACCACTTTGATAAACAGTAATTAAGAGTATTTACAATGGCAATAATAGATATGCAGACGATGAGATACATAAATCTCCTTGAAAGAGTTGCCCGCGTTCGTGCAACTAAGTGTTTTATTTATAATAATACAATTTATTTTACTGTTCCTTCGGGAGTTTTTTCAAGAGCTCGCGGATTGGATAATTATACTACAAAGATAATTTCTGAACAGCTTGGAAAGAGAATAAAGATTATTCGCGATTCTGGAGATAATATTCATTCTGTTGCTCAATTTATTGAAGATATTGTTTCTCCCGCAGGATTTGCTTCTCTTGATATTGAAGATGGAAATTATTTGCTTGTTGCCGGCTCACGTGAACGCGCTGCGACGCTTATTGGAAGAAATAAAACAAGGCTTATTGAGTTAAATGCAATTATGCAGACTTATTTTGGAAAAGGTATTAGGATAGTTTGAACAATCTTTATAAGTGAATTATTAACTTTAATTATTATTGATTTGGGCTAAAAAATAATTTTTATCTTCTTGGAACATAAAGTTGTGCTGTTGGGTGCAAAACGAATTCTAATGGCTTTCTTAGTTCATCAAATAGTTTATTAGACCCCTCTATGTGATAATAAGGACTATTTTTAAGGTCTAAACATTTAGTATCTTCTTTATTTCTGAGACTCCCATATCTTTTAATTATCTCCCTATCCAAATCCAATAAAGGATCTCTCGCAGTAAATTTCCAAGTTCTATCTTTTTCTGTTTGAACGACGTTTAATCCGAAATATTGAACACCATGTTCTTGTGCAGCATTCTTTGCAAGGCTTACAATTCCGCTAACAATTCCATGTTTATGTTCTCTCAATCTTTCCAAGGCATCTCTTGGAACAATATTTCCTAATTGTTCTTCATAAATGTTTATTGGACCAAGATATACAGAACTTACTAGATTTAAAGAGTCTGGAGAAATATCACCCTCTCCTAATTCTACATTTCTTTCTAATTCGTGTCCAATATAACCTGCAGGCATTCTTGTTTCGGCAGGTCTGAATACTCCTGCTTCTTTATCCAACATTATAAATTGCGGTTTTACTTGTGTTTGACTTTCTACCATGATATTATTAGTGCAAATAATTAGTTTATAAACCTTTCTATTTAGGACTACTCTATAGTTATGATATAATTTTATCATTTTTGAAATTATTTGCAATTTTATTTTGGAAAGACGATTAAGATTGTTTAAGATATTTTTTTAGAAGATTTAAATATAGTTTTTATTATAGTCCAGAATGACTAGTGAAATTAAAGAAAATTATAACCTAAATTCATTGAGAAGAATTAGGAGTCTTGCGCGAAAGATAAATAATTTACGCCATGATAAAAAAATACCACTTAGAGATTCTTTGAAACGATTGCATCGCGATGTAAATAAGGAAACTGTTAAATTTATTCCCTCTGATGTGAGATTAGAAACTAAGGTTTATGAAATGCCTTTAAATGTGCCTTATTGTTCTTTGGGAGGGTTGATTAAATCTAAAGATAAATGGAGTATATTTATTGATGAAAAAGTTGCTGAACTTGGAAGTAATTCAATAGATTTTAAATTATTTTTACGTGCAAATGAAGGAAAAGCGTCTCCTGAAGACTTGTTTAAAAATATTTTATCCCATGAATATGGTCATATTTTATTTAGAGAACTAAAAAATAGATTTTATTCTCCTTCTCTAGACAGTAAAAAACTTATTGGTTTGTCTGAAGGATTTGCTTTTTGGTTTGGAGATACCATATCCGGAAAAAGAATGCCTTTAAAATCTTTAGCCAAAGAATATCGGGACAGGGGAAATCCACAAACTATCATAAGGAGTTACAATTTGTTAAGGAGATCTGCCTCTTTAATCGGGTCTCGAGAAACAGTTGAAATAGCCGTTGATATTCTTTATCAAATGGACTACAGAAAAGTATCAAAGTAACATTTAAAAAGCAATTTTACACAGTGCTAATATATGGGTTTATTCAACGCTCAAAAGTTAATGAAGAACAGAAAGAAGTTCAGATGGAGTGATCGTACTTACAAGGTGCGTGCTTTACAATTGAACATAAAAGCTGACCCGCTTGGCGGAGCTTCTCAGGCTAAAGGAATTGTAGTTAGTAAATTTCAAAAAGAAGCTGCACAGCCAAGCTCTGGTATGAGGAAATGCTGCAAAGTTCAGCTTGTTAAAAGCGGTATTTCTATTGGTGCATTTATTCCTGGAAATTTAGCGGAAAAGTTTGTTGATGAACATGATGAAGTTATGATTGAAAGAATTGGTGGAAAACAAGGAAGAAGCAAGGGAAATATTAGAGGAATAAGATTTAGAGTAATTCAAGTAAATGATCAGCCACTACATCTTTTGTGGAAGGGCAAGATAGAGAAGGGAAGAAGATGAGTAGTGCTGATAATAATCTGGTTTTGGATGGAATTAAAAGTAAGAAAGTAAGAAAAGATAATAGAAATAATAAACAAAGATGGCAAGGTATGTTATCTGAAGTTGCTGATGATAAACCACTAACTACTTTGTATAAAGATGGCTCAACAAAAGAAGAAACAATTAATTTTAATGGTAATGGATATTTTTTAAATGGTGAAGTTCAGATTAGCGCAAGAAGTAAGGCTTTAAATTTTTATGTGAGTAGAGTTGATGTAGATAGAAGAGCAGTTTATCTTATGGGGGGCAGGCAATGACATTCAAAATATTTGATTTATATGACATGGCAGAAGTTAAAGTCAGCGATTTAGCTTTAGTGCCTTACATAAATGTACAACCTAAATTGCTTGTTAAGTCTCACGGTAGAAATGTTGGAAAATTCACCCAAACTAAAGTTCATATCGTTGAAAGACTTTCTAATCGTCTTAATGTTCCAGGACATGTTGGAAAGAAGCATAAAATAATTACTGCTCATGCTTCTGGAAAATATAATACTAACATGCAGACAATTTTAGAGACTCTTAAAATTATTGCCGAAAAGAAAAAAATGAATCCTGTTCAAGTTCTTATAAAAGCAATTGAAAACGCTTCTCCCAGAGATGAAATTACGACTATTGAATATGGTGGGGCTAGATATCCTCAAGCAGTTGATGTTTCTCCATTGAGAAGAGTTAACTTAGCAATTAGATGGATGACTCAGGGAGCTTTCCAGAAGAGTTTTGGAAAGAAAAAAAGAATGTGTGAATCTTTAGCTGCCGAGATAATGAATGCTGCGGATTTGAATATGGAAAGTTATGCTTTGAATAAGAAGAACGAAGCTGAAAAACAAGCTGATTCTGCAAGATAATTCTAAAATTAAATAGTTATTCAGTTTATTTGTTTTGTGGATTTAGTATATTCAAGTCATGCTAAAAAGAGAATGATGGAAAGAGGAATCGAAGAATGGGAGATAGAACATGTTATTCAATATCCATCTTATATCAAAAAAACAATATTCTTTGTTTTTTGGATGCTCAAAGTGTTCTGTTAAGATACACTTTGACATAAAGAGAAGAACTGATGGCAAAATAGAAGCAAATGCTGAAATTAAAAATAGATTCTTAAAAGTGGTTTATATTAGATTGCAAAATTATATAAAGGTGATAACTTTGTTTTAAACATGAGAATTGAATATGATAAAGATGTAGATTGTGCATATATTTACTTAGATGGCTCTATCTAAAATGGTGAATCTAAAAAAACAATTGAAATAAATCAAAAAATCGATGCACCACCACACCTTAAAAGGTGTGGTTTGATTGGTGC
>JBBTAL010000009.1:0-2246 GCA_038044225.1 Nanobdellota archaeon | reverse complement strand
TATTCTCTTTATTTAGAAACTAACTTTTGGAACTGCTCGTTCTGCTTGTGCAATCTTTAGGAATTCTTTTTCATGTCTGTTGTATATGCTTGCGAATAGTTTTCCGGGGAATGTTGTGCATGCGTTGTTATAAGACAATATTCCGTCGTTGTAAAACTGACGAGCATAAGCTACTTTTTCTTCTATTGATGTTAGCTCTTGTTGTAAATGCATAAAGTTCTCGCTCGCTCTTAATTGAGGATAGTTTTCAGCTATTGCAAATATTGATTTCAATGCACTTTCTAATTGAGTGCCTGCTTTAACTTTGCTTTCCATTGTTGTTGCGCCCATGAGTGCTTTTCTTGCATTAGTGACTTCACTAATTGCTCCTCTCTCATGTTTCATGTAGCCTTTAACTGAAGCTAGTAAGTTAGGAACTAAATCTGAACGCTTTTTTAGTTGAACATCTATTTGCGATAGAGAATTATCAATTTGGTTGCTTAAGCTGACTAGGCGATTATAATAATAAATAAACATTATTACTATTACTGCTAATGCTATTCCGATTATCCATCCAAAAACCATGTTGATATTAATTGATTTGGTATTATAAACCTTTTTATATGTGTGTTGATTGTTTTTGTAGTTATATGGAGCAATTTTTCAAGACAGCTTTGACTTTTGGAGTACTTGTTTTAGTTTTGTTTGGGTTGTATTATTTTAGTGATTGGTTCTCAAAAACTACTGGATATGTTTTAGGTGAAAGCGAAAAAATGAATTTAGCTACTTGTTTGAAGAATAAGAATGCTGTTTTTTACACTTCTATGACTTGCCCTGAATGTGAAAAACAGCTTGAGCTTCTTGGAAAAGATGCTTCTAAGTTGATTAATGTTGTTATTTGTAGTTCTGCTAGTGAGTGTCCTGATGGTGGAGTTCCGGCGTGGAAGATTGGAAAACAGACACATTATGGGTATAAGGAACTTTCAGAGTTGATTGATATTTCTGGGTGTGATGTTAAAGGATAGGATTATATAACTTAATTTTGTATGTAAAACTATGGATAATAGACAATGGTACTGGGTTATGGCTCAATTAGGTCATCAAGGAGCAGGAAGATCGTTAGATGTAGATGTTTATGTTTGGGTAAAAAACCCTTTAGAAGCAATGATTAAGTATCGGAGAATGGGCGGAATTAAAAAACATAGAATGCCTAATATTTTTCCATTGTCTTCAGAGAAAAGTCATAAATTAGAGATAAAAATATTAGAAGATGGATTATCATTGGAAAAAGCAAAGAGAAAATGGTATACTAGTTCTAAAGAATATAGATGGTGGTAGTTTGCTACTTTTTTAGTTATCTCTTTAAGGAGTCTTATGTGACTTAGAGACATAATTATTTATATGATATGTTGAAAGATGAATACTTATTCTGTCCAAGTGTCAAAGAATGAATAATTGATTTTGTTTTAATTGGCACTTTTCGTTTTTTTGATAAACGTAATGTTTATATACTTGGCATATATGCTATATCTATATCAGATATATGTTAAACAAAATGGTACAAGCAATGATTGAAATTTCTGAAGAAGCAAATCAAATATTAAACATAGTGAAAGCTAGGTATAACTTAAAGACTAAAAGTGAAGCCATTACAAAAATTGTTATTGAATGTGGAGGAAATATTTTAGAACCTGAATTAAGACCTGAATATTTAGAAAAGCTTCAAAAAATAGAAAAAGAGAAAGGGATTAGCTTCAAAAATATATCTGAATTAAGAAGAATAATAGAGGGCTAAAATGTATAATTACGAGGTGATGCCCAATTTACAAAGAATCCTCAATAAGTTATTCAAAAAAGATAAAACTCGTTATGAGCAAGTTATGAATAAAATTGAAGAAATTATAAATTCTTCTGATGTTGAGCATTATAAAAATTTACGATATGATTTAAGCGACAAAAAAAGAGTTCAGATTGGGCATTTTGTTTTAGTATTCTCTTTTATCAAATCAGAAAAAAAGATTAAGTTTTTAGACTTTGACCATCATGATGTTATTTACAAGAAAAGATAAGTTTATCAATGATTGCTTTCTCCAACTAAACCTAAACAATTAGTAACTATTACTCTAATTTCAATTAATTAAGCGCCAATTCAAAAAACCTAATACCCAAACTCAAGAAATTTGGATTCTTTTTCTGTTGTTTGAGAAGGCCTTACAATTATAGAACATGTATTAGGGAACGGCTGATTATCATATTTATCTTTACAT
>JBBTAL010000008.1:0-8263 GCA_038044225.1 Nanobdellota archaeon | reverse complement strand
TTTCTAATACATTCTGTTTTTAACAAAACAGAAGTCTTAAAGAATTGATATTCTTTAATTCATTTCATTTTTACAAATGAAAGACTTTAAAAACCATATTTTCTAAACTAAAACATGAAAGGAATTGTTGTACAGTTTAGACGCGGAAGACATAGAATTCACGAGAGGCATTACTTGCTAGACTTAGGTTGTGCTACTCGTGAAGAGGCTAAGAAGCTTGTTGGGAAGCATGTTGCTTGGAAGAGCACTGCTGGTAAAGTTATTAATGGAAAAGTTAGTGATGCTCATGGAAACAAAGGGCTTGTTCGTGCTATTTTTGAAACTGGATTACCTGGACAGGCAGTTACAATGGACGTTGAAGTCAAGGAGAAAAATTAAAATGAAAATTTCAACTAACTTCAAGAAATTTTCAATACAGAAACTTTTAACTGATGGAAAGTTTCTGTCTGTTATAATTCCAACTGCTCATCTACATTCGCGTCAGGGGAAGGAATTATAACATGGCAATTCGTAAAGCATCTTCGTATTCTAAGAAAAATAATCAGCCGTTTACTCGTATTTCCAAGGCTAAATCTAAATCTTATATTAAAGTAGTTCCTCCAAATAAAGTCGTTAAATATAATATTGGAAATCAGAAAGCTTTTGTTGAAGGTAAATTCCCATTTATTTTGAGGTTACATTCTGATGAAATGTTAGTAATTAGAGATACTGCAATTGAGGCAGGTCGAATGGTTTTGACTAAGAATCTTGAGAACAGATTGCTTGGTAAATTTTATTTATGGGTTAAGATTTTTCCCCATCATTTATTGAGAAATAATAAAGCATCTGCTGGTGCGGGTGCAGACCGTATATCTACAGGTATGTGTCAGTCATTTGGAGTAATTGAAGGTAGAGCTGCTCGTGTGTTAGGCGGACAGGAATTGTTTATGGTTGCTTGTGATTCTGAAAGTTCTGTTCGTGTTGTTCGCGAGATTTTAGGAATGGCTAAATCAAAGTTGCCTTGCAGAACAAGAATTTCCTTTGAGAAAGTTGAAGCTAAAGTGCCTGTGCCTGTTGCAGTTTAATTTTAGAAAGGGTTTTATGTCACACAATAAAAATAGAAAAAATAAAAAATCTTAGTTAATTCTTTGTCTTACTTCTACTCTTCCTTCCATGTGTTTAAGACGTCTTGCTATATCACTAACTTCAGCATAACCTCTATGAGTTATTATTGCCGATACAATCCTATTAGATAATTTCCCTGCTCTAGGAAAATCTTGAATATATATTGGTCTTATTCCAAGTTCTATTTCTTTACAATATTTTCTTAATAGATTATGGTTTGGAGCTTGTTCTAATTGATCGTTTTCTAAGTATAGTTCCATATTATTTTTTCCTATTCTTTCTACTATTTCAGAGACCATTTCCATTTCATCATTTAAGTCTGTAAAACTAGCTCCTCTTACACAAAGGAAGTAAACTGTTCTGTAAATACCCATAAAAAATTGAATTTGGGATACTTTTAAATCTTTGTTCTATAAGCGAAATTGTTTTATAGGCTGGTTTTTAATCTATTTTATGCAGGACTTTGAAAGACATAATAAGAATTTCTTTTCTTTTGTAGATAAGATTGGACCTAATGAAAAAGTGGGCATTCTTACCCATTCAAATTGTGTTGATGGGATGATTTCAGCTGTATTCCTTATTGAAATTCTGAAAAGAAAATTACCTAATATGCCTGCGCCTCATGTAGGATTCATTCCTTATAAACTTGGAATACTTGACGAATATGAAGAGATATTTAACTTAGATGGAATAAAAAAGGTTTTTATTTTAGATGCTAATGTTGATATGAATCAGCTTGAAGAAACTGAAAGGTTCTTTGATAAATTTGATGTAATGTTTATAGATCACCACCCTTTAAATCCTAAATTAAGAGTCACTGAAAAGATGATTAAGACCCATTCTGATGATTGCACTTCTCTGGTATTATATAAATTAGGCGAGAAATTGCTTGAAGAAAAAGAATGGGTTGAACTTGCCTGTATTGCGGCAATTTCCGAATTTTCTTTTAATAATGATGAAAACCTTAAGTTCATCCAGAAACATTACTCTTTTGACAGGGAAGATTACCAAGAGGAAGAAATATTTTATAAAGTTTTGAAGCTAAACTCATTAATTACATATTATATAAAAGATTCAAGAAAGGCTTATGAAATTATATTAAACAAAGATTATGATGAAATTGATAGGGTTAATAAAGAAATTAGTCAGGAATTTGATAGATGTATGAAAGATTTTGAAGAAAATGCTGAAAGATATTTCAATAATCTTTTGTATTTTTACTTTTTTAAATCAAAGTTTTCAATTGGTTCAAGACTTAGTACTACTGTATCTGTAAAACATAAAGAAAGTACAATAATTATGCTTTCTGATATTGAAGGGACAAATCTCATTAAAGTGTCTGGTAGAAGTAACTCTAAAGAACTGAACTATGACCTTGGTGATATGATAAGAGCAGGGATTAATGGGTTGGATAAGGCTATTGGTGGAGGCCATCCTAGAGCTGTTGGAGGAAGTTTTTTGAAGAAAGACATTGATAAATTTAAACAAAACATAATCGGATATGTGGAAAATAGACTCAAGTAAGGTAATCTTTATTAACTGATTATGTTTTGTTTTAATATGGGTGATAAGAGTTCTTGGGTAAAATGGTTTTCCGAATTGAGTAATAAAGATATTTCTATTGCCGGAGGTAAAGGGGCTTCGCTTGCTGAGATGTATAATAGCAAGTTTCCTGTTCCTCCAGGGTTTATTGTGACTGCGCAAGGTTATGATTATTTTATAGAGAAATCTGGATTGAGACAACAGATATTTAACATTCTTTCGAGCATTAATGTTGACGATACTAATCAGCTTGATGCTATGGCTCGTAAGATTCGGGGTTTGATTGAAGGGGCTTCTATGCCGGCTGATATGAAAAATGAAATATCTGAAGCATATGAAATGCTTGACGTTGATAAGAATAAATTTCAAGGTGCGAAGCATGGTGCTCTTGCAATATTGAAGAATTCTCATGAGCCACCTTTTGTTGCTGTTCGTTCTAGTGCGACGATGGAAGACTTGGCAGATGCTAGTTTTGCAGGACAACAAGAGAGTTTCTTAAATGTTAAAGGTTCAGATTCGCTTATTCAGCATGTCAAAGAGTGTTTTGCTTCATTGTTTACTGCTCGTGCAGTTTATTATAGAAAGAAAAAGGGTTTTGCTTCTGAAAAGGGATATCTTGCAGTAGTTGTTCAGAAGATGATTGATTCTCAAAAGTCTGGTGTTATGTTTACTAAAAATCCTTTAAAGAATGATGGTAATATTATTATTGAAGCAGTTTTTGGACTTGGAGAAGGGATTGTTTCTGGAATGATTTCTCCAGACCATTATATCTTAAATAAAAATTTGGAGTTGATAGAACATAAAATATCTGATAAAAAAATTGCTTTGACTAGAAGTTCTTCTGGAAAGACTGAAGAAGTTAAGTTAAGTCCTGAGATTAGTAATCGAGATGTTCTTACTAGCCATGAACTTAGAGTTCTAGGACAATATGGTTTGCAACTTGAGGAACATTATGGAAAGCCTCAAGATATTGAGTTTGCTATTGACCGAGACGGCGTATTTATTGTGCAGTCCAGACCAATAACTACTAAATCTTATGACCATGTTCAAGAGATAGAAGGGAATGTTTTATTTTCAGGTTTGGCTGCTTCTCCAGGTGTTGCTTCAGGAGTTGTTAAGATAGTTCATTCTCTTACAGAGCTTTCTAAGATAAGTAAGGGAAGTATTTTAGTGACTAAGATGACTAATCCCGATATGGTTATGGCGATGGCTAAGTCTGTTGCTATAATTACTGATGAAGGTGGTTTGACTTCACATGCGAGTATCGTATCTCGTGAGATGGGTATTCCTGCAGTTGTTGGAACTCATAGCGCGACTACAAGGCTTAAAGATGGTCAATTGGTTACGGTGGATGGTTTTACTGGGCGTATTTTTGACGGTAAGACTGTTGAGAAGAAAGTTGAAATTAAAAAGATGCTTCCAACTCATAAGATTAAAATTAAGGTAATAGTAGATTTGCCTGATTATGCGGTTCGTGCAGCTTCATGTGGGGCTACTTCTGTCGGACTGGTTAGACTTGAGACATTAATTGCTACTTCTGGAAAACATCCTGTGTGGTATATTAAGAAAAATAAACTTGATGATTATGTTTCTGTTTTGCACAATGGTTTGAGAAAACTTTCTCAGCCATTTCATGAGGTATGGATTAGAACTTCAGACGTCAGAAGCGATGAATTTAGAAATTTAGAAGGAGCTCCTGAAACTGTTGAGATGAATCCAATGTTAGGAGATCATGGAATTCGTTTCAGCTTGAAGAATGAAGACTTACTTGTGGCAGAATTTACAGCAATAAAAGAATTGGCTGATGAATACAGTGATAAAGTTTTTGGAGTTATGTTTCCTCAGATAATTTCTGCTGAGGAGTTGAAGTCTGCTAAGAAGCTTGCTGAACGCGTTAAATTTCCTTCAAATGTAAAGATAGGAATAATGGTTGAGACTCCTGCAGCTGTTCAAGTAATTAATAGTTTATGTGAAGAAGGCATGGATTTTATAAGCTTTGGAACTAATGATTTGACACAATATACTCTTGCTATTGACAGAAATAATGAAGATGTTCAGAATCTTTATACTGAATTGCATCCTGCCGTGCTTAACTCTATAGCTTATGTTATAAGGCGTTGCAAAAAGTATGGTGTTGAGACTTCTGTATGCGGACAGGCGGGAAGCAAGCCCGATATGGTTAAGTTTTTGCTCAAAGAGGGAATTGACAGCATTTCTGTAAATGCCGATGCTGCATATAATGTTTCTGTTATTGTTAATGAATTGGAGAAAACAATAACTACTGAACCTGTTAAAGTGTTGAAAAATGTAAATACTGGCGTTAAGATTAAGCGTATGGGTTCTCAACCACATGCTTTGGAGAGTCATGTGGCTCATAGTGGCATGGTTTCGCAGATGAGGCCGATGTTACAGGCTTCTAATAGTGCCTCTCCTAATTCACAAGTTAATATGAAGAGAGTTGAAAATCTAGGAATTGAAAATGATGATTATAATCCTGGGAAGGGTGTTATGAGTGACGTTCCGTCGTTAAATGATTCTATATCTGTTAGTTCTGAAGATTTCGCTCCTAAGAGTTCTGAAACTGAATTTTTGGATTTGTCATCTGAAGATATTCCTAAATCTGATATTCCATATGAGATTCAGCAAGATGTTATTTTTGATGCAATTGTTGGGGCTGAAGTTGCAAGTAATCCTGCCGTGATGCAGAGCCTTAGTGGCGGGCAAATGCAGATGGCTGGAAATGGAGATTTGGCGGAATAGATTTGAAAATATAAGATTGGTTACTACTATTAAAAGATTAAAATAGAAAGATTTAAAAAGAGTTATAATTAAGTAATTTTATGATTCCAAAATCAAAAGATTATATAGAATATCCATATCTTGGACCGCAAGGTGAAACTTGTCGTACTGTTGAGGCTTTAAGGATTGCGCAAGAAAATTATGCAAGAAAATTTTTAACTTATATTGGTCCTGAAGGTCGGACTTTTAGTACGTTTGAAGCATTAGAAGCTGCAAGAGCAGAATATAGAAGGAGAACTTTTAGAACAAAGGTAACGCTTGTTGCTAATTTGTTTAAGGATATTCCGATTAAAAGATAGATAGTTTAAAAAGTTTAATGAAAGATTTATATAGCAATTTTAAGAGGAGTTTTTATGATTGGACAAACTTATACAAGAAAAGACGAGTATGTAAATAATAGATTAAGGGAAGCTCGTGTAAGCAATGGAATTAGTGCTGAAAAATTTAGTAGAATGACGGGAATTAATATTCCATCTATTTACGCTTATGAAAGATTGCGTGCTTTTCCGTCTGAAAATGTTGCCTTAAAAATTTCTGAAGTCTTAGGAAAACCTGTTGATTATTTATTTCCCGAATCTTTGCGTGAATTGACCAGGGAAGTTAGAATGGAGAGAAAAGAAATGAATGAAGGGCACTTTGGTGATGGGATTGGGACCGTTCCTTTTTCGAGATCTATAAGGAGAAATTTTGTTTCTGACTGTGAGAATCCTGCGGTTTATGCTGATGAGGGGTTTTTAAGAGATGCTTTGATTAAGTATCTTGGTAGATTGTCTAATGTTCAGAAAGAAGTTATATCTATGAGATTTGGTTTTAATGAAAATTGCGAGGAATATACTCTTGAGCAGATTGGCGAACATTTAGGAGTTTCTGGCGAATATGCAAGGCAGATTGAAAGGACGGCTCTCGAAAGACTTAGGAGATTTATCGTTCCTAGTAATCTTGTTGAACATATCATTTAGCTTTCTTTTTATAGCTAGTTGTCACTACTAAGTGTATACATAATAGAAAGGTTTAAATACTTACTTTTTGTGTGAAATATATGGCATTGGAACAAATAGTTCAGGCAGGAGTGAATAATCTTAGAACTAGAGGCAATCATGAAAAATTTCAGAAAGACCCTTACGAATATAATCCTATTGTTGCAGATATTATGGCTCAAGGATATGATGAATCTAATCCTCAAGATAGGTTAGATTTGGAAACTGCTCAACTTGTTGGTTTGGATAGAAGAGAGAATTATGTTGAAGGAACTGTTTCTGAAAGTGAAAAAGGTCTTATAGATTTGGTTAAACCTGCATATAAAGAAGTTGTTGAAAGCATAAAACCTGTAATATCTCGTTACCTTATAGGAAGTAATCCAGTTAAATATTCTGGCGTCGATGATAATTTTTTTAGATTGTACTCGGAAGCTTTTTCGGCTAATCAAACTCTTGAAAAATTGAAGAGTGGAGATCGTGAATCTATGAATAAAGCTGTTGAAGATTATATTCAGCAAGTTAAATCTGATTCTGAAAATGCTGGACGTACAAAAACAAGAGCAGGATTTACGGAATTTGCAGTTAAGCTTAGGCCTGATATTGCAATTAATTCTATCTCTCAAAGTTTGAGTGATAAAAGAGAAGAATTCAATAAATTTATTGGTGAGAAGAGTGATATTGCAATCAAATATTTGACTGGATTGTTTGACAGTTTGAAAGACGATGAGAAGGATAAAGAAGCTTATAAAATTGGAACTTTCTTTACTGAAGTTGCTTTAGAGTCTGCAAAAAATAGACCTAAATCTCCATAATTCTTTATTTTTAACTTTTATTCTTACGGGCTTCTATTAATCGGTCAATTACTTCAACCATTTTTTTCATAAATTCTTCTGCTCTTTGTTGCCATGACTCTATCTCTTGGGCTTTTACGAATCTTATCTCTCCGTGAGATATCTGTTTATGCAAGATGTAAATATTATGATACCACTTAACGAAGTCTGATTTTAATATTCCTGTTTCTACGAAGTTTTCATGAAGCATTTTGGTTACATGTTCTGGCGATGGAGGTAATTTGCCTAAAGTTATTAGGGCTGCTTGGGCTGCTTCAACCATGCACCAGTAAACTCCTTCTATTGAGCCTAGAATTGCCATCTTGCTTCTGTATAAATGATGAGGTGAGCGTTGTAATGCTGAATATACTGCTTCAGGAGTTGAGTGAATCATTCCTTGAATCATTAATGCTTTTATTGGGCTGAAGAATCCGCCGATGTCTATAAGAACTTGACCTTGTCTGACTATGTTTAAGACTATAGGGTCCCCGTGTAACAAATCTCGCCACCATGTTGTTAGTCTTATTGTGTTTATGTGTAGGTCTCTAACATAATTTTGCTCTGAAATTAATTTAGCTAGCTCCTCTCTGTACCATGCAGTTAATTCCATGTCCCAATTTATTGCTGCGTCGTCGATTATTATTACTATATCTATATCTGAACCTGGTTTTGCTTCTCCTGAAACTTGAGAGCCGAAAAGAACTGTTGCTTTGATTAGATGGTCAAATTTTCTTTGTATTTTTGTTGCGAAGTCCATTGCAATGTCTTTTTCGTTGTGGAATTTTGGATAATTTTTGTATTTTTCGTGAACTTTTGGAGTGATATCTATTTGTTTATGGTTTTCAGGATGTTCTGTGACTTTTTTAATGTGGCGAATTGTTTTTCTCTTAGAGTGCTTTCTTACAGGTCTGTGGATACTCTTATTAGAAATATTCTTTTTCTTTTTTACCATCTCTCTTCGACGTGTTTACGATATAGTATTATTTAAACATTGCTCTTGGAAAGATGTGT
>JBBTAL010000007.1:0-1111 GCA_038044225.1 Nanobdellota archaeon | reverse complement strand
ATATATAGTCTAAAGAGCTATATAAACTTTATCACTTTATTTTGCGGTAAGCCCTAAATAGGATATTTTTAGCTAATTTTTATGAGCATTGAAGTTTTATTTAAGGAAGAAGGAGACAAATTAATATTTAGTGCAGACTTTGGGACAGAACCGCTCTTTCCAGAGGATGCAGGTTATGGGAACCCCAGAACTCATCCCTTATATGATAAAATGATTGCTGAGCTTAGAAATAGAGGTTATCTTAATGAATCTGGAGTTGCTATGGGTAAATTTAATCTTGAAAGAGGACTTAAAGATGATCATGGTCATTATAGTATGACTTTAGTGGTAAAACTCGATAAAGTATCATTTAATTAAAAAATAATTGGTTATTTCTTATTTTCAGAGTTTATTTGATTTTGTTCTTTTTGCAATTGTTCTTTTAACTTATCTAATTGTTCTATTTGTTTCTGCAATTGCTCTTTACTTACCTTTTGTTGTTGTCCTTGCTGTTGCATTCCTGCTCCAGGCATTTTTTTGATATAATCCATCATTGAAGCTCTTTCCATTTTTAGAACTGTGCGTGAATTGTCGTCGACATGAGCTTTTAATATTTCCATACCTGAAAGAACACAGTTTAGAACCCATAGTTTCTTGCCGTCTACTACTTGAATTACTGCAATACATTTTTTTATCGTTTCTGTGATATTTCTATTCTTCATTTCGTCCTCTAAGATTCCTTTTAGAGCATCTAAGTCAACCTTTGTTTTCAAATCTAATTTTTCAGGAACTTTTTCTTTGCTCATCATATCTAAAAGCCTGACTTCTACTTCACCGTCAAGGTTAAAAGCAGCTACTTGTTTTTTTGATGGAACATAATAATCTATTTGATGCATATTAACTCCGGATTCATAGTCTAAAATAAAGAATCCTGCTACTAGAAATGACTCCGAGTTATCTTTTCTAAATTTTTTATATATTTGAGATGACTCTAATTTCTGAACGTATGGTTGAATTTTCATATTGCCTCTCGTATTTAATAATTGGCTAAATGGTATATAAAGTTTTAGCTTGACTCAGTTGATTGAACCGAGACCTATTTTTGCATAACAAAAAAGGCTTATTGTTAAAG
>JBBTAL010000006.1:0-7435 GCA_038044225.1 Nanobdellota archaeon | reverse complement strand
AAGTGCCTCTGCCTCTGCCTTTGCGCGAGATTCTTGTTGAGCCTTTACTTTTGCAAAATATTCTGCTAACTCTGTTTTTTTAAGAGCTGTGACTTCAGTTTTTTCTTGCTTGATTTCGTTGTCAAACTTTCCAGAATTTACTTCTGCAATTATTTCAATAGGACTTTTATTTTCAACTAAAATACCTAATGAAACGCAAGAACCTAAAACAAGTTTGACCGCATTTTTTAAATCACGAGCAAGCATGTTAGGCAATTTTGTTTTAGCAATACTAATAATATTTTCAATTGCTGCGTTTGCTACTTTTATTTTTCCTGCTTCTCCTGAACCTTTTTCAAGACCAAGTTCTTTTTTTAGTAACTCTGCAACTGGGGGAGAAGAAACTTTTATTTCATATTTCTTTGTTTTTTCATTAACATCTAATTCAACTGGGACTTTAACACCTTTGAAACTTATTGTTGCTTTATTAATATCTTCTATGACTTTTCCAATGTTTATTCCTTTAGGACCTAGTTGCTGAGCTATTGTTGGGCCGGGTTTCATTGCCCCACCATCGACTATTAATTTAATAATTGCCATTGTTTTCGTCCTTTTCTTCAGGTTGCTCAGATTCACGCCTTATAACCTTTACGTTATCCATTTTAACTGTGACTGGGATGGGAACTGCTGCCCCTAATAGAGAAACTACTATTTCTCCTTTCTTTTTGTCTATGCGCATTACTTTACCTTTTTCGTTTTTGAAGTGGTCTGCAATCATTTCTACTATATCTCCTATTTCTATGTGGAAGTCTTCTACTACTGGTTGAATCATATTTTTGATTTCGTCATAAGTAACTGTTTTTCCAATAATTCCCTTTACATAAGGTAGGTTGAATGTAGCTTCTTCGATTGTGTCTCGGTCAACTGCTTCTATAATTAAATAGCCTATCAATCCATGAGGACGAGTTACTGCAAAGACTTGTAAATTTTTAGAAACAGTTCTATCATGGATTAACTCCATTGCTTTTTCTTCTTTGTTCGACGTTACTTTTAATATGAAAATCATTTTGATTAGTTCCGACTACGACTTTATAACAAGAAGTAGTATCTATGGAGATTTTATATGGTATATAAATGTTTTTGTTAAAAATATTTATTGGGGATTTTATTCAATTTTGTTTTAAACGTAAGTTATAAATAGATTAACTATTGAAGAATATTCCTTATGGGTAGATATTTACGACAAAATCTTGAGATAGATGAGAAGCATATAGATGAATATGGTCATGTTAATTATAAATCACACCCTTTATTACTTGAGAAATTTCAGGATGAATATATGAAAGAAGTTGTTGGGTTGAGTTTTTCTGAAATTGAAAATAGATTTGGGCTATTATCTATTGTAAGAAAGATGAATGTTGATTATTCTGGACAGTTACATCGAGGAGACTTGCTAGAAGTGACTACTGGAATCTCAAATATTGGAAGTACGAGTTTTACTTTATCTCAAGAAATATTAAATAAGGGCATGAAAGTCACTAGTTTGGATATGGTAGTAGTTATGTGTGATAAAGTTACGAGTAACAAATCAATAATTCCGGAAGAACTTCGTGAAAGACTTTCTAGATGATAAATAAAATAAAGTAACTAAAATCATTTAACTAAACATCTTCATTATGACGCTGATTAAAAAGCCTACTAGACCTATGGCTAAGATACCTAATGCAGAGATTTTTGAGATCATTAAGAATTCCTGTTTTGTTGGTTTCTTTAAGATGTGCCATACTCTGACACATTGAGTTATGAAGGATTTTAGTTTTTGCATGAATTATTTTGGTTATGGGTGTTTAAAAATTATTCCCCTATAAATTTTATCCCCAATTCATTGCCTAAAGAAGTGTTATCATTGAGCTTATATGCAGAACTCGAGCCTACAATTTGAGGACTCTTTACTCCAGTTACTATCAATAATACTTTGATATTCTTCTCCATGTCTGCGGATATTTTTGCTCCTGAAATTATTTTTGCATCTGGAGCTACTTTGGTGCTTACTTTTTCCATTATCTGACGATACTCGTCTAATGACATATCTGGGCCCCCGATGATATTGACAAGAGCTCCCTTTGCAGAATCTATTCTTACGTCCAATAAAGGATTGTGAATTGCTCTTTCGACTGCTTCAACTGCCCTGTTTTGAGCACTATCTGATTCTCCTATTCCTATCAGAGAAACTCCGCCGTTAGACATGACCGCTTTCACGTCGGCAAAATCGAGGTTTACTAATCCAGCCGAAGTAATTAATTCTGCAATTCCTTTGACTGCGTTAGTAAGAATTTCGTCTGCAACTTTGAATGCTGTTTGAATAGGAAGTTCTGGAGCTAATTCAAGAAGTTTGTCGTTTGGAATAACTATGAGAGTATCTGCTATTTGTTCAAAACGTTCGAGACCGTATTGTGCGTTTTCAATACGCTTCTGCCCTTCAACTGTGAATGGCAGAGTTACTACGCCGATGACTAATGCTCCAGCTTTTTTGGCTATGTCTGCAATTACTGGAGCTGAACCTGTACCTGTTCCTCCACCTAATCCACATGTAATAAAAACTAAATCTGAATTTGCTAGACGTTTGCGTATTTCTTGTTCTGATTCTCGAGCCGCCTCTTCTCCTATTTTAGGATTACTTCCTGCACCTAGACCGCCAGTTAATTCGCGACCAATTAAAATTTTAACGTCTGCATTTGTGTAAAGCAAATCTTGAGCGTCTGTATTTATTGCTATAACTTCACAACCTTTGATTCCAATTTCTTTCATACGAGAAACAGAATTTCCGCCTCCGCCTCCACAGCCGACGACTTTTACGCGAGCACCTTGCTTTTGAACTATCTGTTCTAATTCTTTATCCATAGAGGATACACTTTTTAAGTCTGAATCTGTATAATCACTCTCCATTGTTTATCGAATTATGAGTAATTTATAAGCATTGTTATAGTATTAGTAGCTCTATTCAGACTTAACATCTTTTTTATCTTCTGCTTCTTTAAAAGAAATTTCTTTTCCTAGAAATTCCTTGAATTTGCTCTGACTTTGATTTATTATGTTTTCTAAAATCTTATGGCCTTTTATTATAATTTCATTGTTGACTATTTCTATTTCTGGAACATGTCTGAAGATTAATTTGCATACGGCTTCTGTTTTTTCTTTTAAATCATCTACTATCCTCTGGATTGTGAAATTATAAGTTACATTTTTTCCTGCAAGAGGATTGTTAAAATCCGTTGTGACTCTCGCTCCAGAAACTGCAATCACTTTTGCTAATTGATTGTCAAATATAAATGATGCTCCTTGTATAGGTCGTATTTTCTGATCGTGAAAAATCTTAAGAGGCATCGTTCTGACAAACTCTGTTTTTCTTGGGCCAAATGCATCTTTTGGACCTATTGAAATAGTGTAATTTTTAGTTAATTCTTTTCCTTCTAAATAATCATCTAAGCCTTTTACAACCATTTTTTGACCTATTATGACTATTGTTTTTTCAGGAACTGCCTTATCATTTAATTGTTTTAGATCTTCCGGAATGTTTGAGTCAAAGACTTTTCCGTCTACTAACCCTGTGAATTTTAATTCTATGAAGTCTCCTTTCTTTGTTAAATTATTATGTGTTAAATTCATACTGCTTTCCAAACAGAAGGTTTTATAAATGTATTTGGGGAAATTGAATTATGGTTTTCAAATTAATGCAGGCTACTTCTGCTAAACCAGGGACAACTGTTTTATGGGATGGATTTCCTTGCGTTGTAAAATCTAATGATCAGAGCAAGACTGGAAAACATGGAAGCATGAAGTGCCGTATGGAAGTTGTTGGAATATTTGACAAGAAAAAAAGAATTGGAGTTATTCCGGGAAGTGAGAATTTGGAAGTGCCTCTTGTAGAGAAGAGACGTGCTCAAGTTTTGACAGTTAGTGATAATTCTGTTAGTGTTATGGATTTGGAAAATTTTGAGACTCTTAGTCTCCCTTATGATGAAGAATTAAAAGGTAAACTATCTCCAGAGCAACAAGTAGAATACTGGGATATTGAAGGTCAGAAGGTAGTAATGAGGGCCTCTTCTTAATATGGGCACAAAATTACCTGCTGCGATGACTAGGTTATATAGAAATATGTTTGTTTGTAAGAACTGTGGGCAGAAAATGAGGTCTGAATCTTTAAAGGTGATTTCTAAAAGCATAACTTGTCGGAGATGTAGAAAGCACAACTTCAGAACCGTTAGCCTTAAGAAGAACAAATGATGAATGGTGTTAATGGATAGTTTTTTAGTGTATGATGTTATATTTTTGATTTTGTTTGGACTATTTGCTTTTTTTATTTTGCGCAAAAATAGAAGCAGTTTGAAACGTCAAGGTTGGATTTTCCTTTATCATACTAAAGTTGGATTAAAATTAATGGACTGGGCTTCAAGTAAATTTGAGAAAGTTTTGAAGCCACTTAGTTATGTTGTAATGACCTCTGGATATATATTAATGGGAAGTATATTGTGGTTGATTTCAAAAACTGTTTGGATATATATTTCTTCTCCAATTCCAGAGCAGTTAAAAAATTTACCTCCTATTGCTCCGCTTATACCTTATTTTCCTAAACTTTTTGGATTGGAATCTTTCTTTCCACCTTTGTATTTCACTTACTTTTTAGTTGCATTAGCGATTGTTGCAGTTTCACATGAATTTGCGCACGGATTATTTGCAAGGCTTTGGAAGATACGAGTTAAGACTACAGGTCTTGCTTTCTTTGGTCCGTTCTTTGGAGCATTTGTTGAGCCTGATGAAAAACAAATGGCTCGCGCGCCTAAGAAACACCAATTGTCTGTATTGGCTGCTGGGACATTTGCAAATATTGTGATGTTTATTTTGTTTGGGTTAATTATGTGGGCATTCTTTGTATTGAGTTTTGCTCCTACTGGAATAGAGTTTAATGCATATGCTCAAAGTGTAGTTAATGTTTCTCAAATAACACATGTAGGTAATTCTAGTGTTCTTTCTGTTGCTACTATTCCTGCGCTTGCTGTTGAAGGATTAAATAAGATTACTGCTAACAATAAGACATATTATGCTCCTAAGGAAACGCTTACTGCAGAAATTTTAGCAAAATACAAACAGTTGCCTTTCTTCGATGATGCTCCCGCATTGAGAGAAAATATTTTTGGGGCAATAACTTCTATCGATGGTAAATTAACTAGAAGCCAGAAAGAATTATCTGACGTTCTTTCAAATACTGTGCCTGGTAAGACTGTAATTGTAACAACATTTGATAAAACAAAGAAAGAAGCACATTCGTATGAAGTTGTTCTTGATGAAAAGAAAGGCATTGCATATTTAGGAATAGGATTCTATAATAATGAAAGAGGGGGTTTTGGAGGATTGATTAATAAGGGAATTTCGAAAGTTAAGAATCCTAATATTTATTATTCTCCAACATGGGATGGTGATTTTGTTCAGTTTATTTATGACTTACTTTGGTGGATAGTTATAATTAATATTCTTGTTGCTTTGATGAATATGCTTCCAGTATCTATTTTAGACGGCGGGAGATTCTTTTACCTCACTATTTTAGGCTTGACTGGAAGCGCTAAGTGGGCAAAGAAATCGTATTCTTGGATAACTTGGTTTATTCTTTTGCTTCTTGCTATAATGATGGCAAAGTGGTTTTTGAATTTGTTTTGATTTTATTGAAAGAATTATATAGTGCAATGAGTGGATGATATTATGAAAAAATTTATATTAATTTCATCAATTATTTTGATAATTCTTATAGTTACATTCTTTTTAAATAAAGAGATTTCAGAAAATAATTCATACCCTGCTCCCATTAATGATACTTGGAGTGAAGAAAGGCAAGCAAATCTTTGCGATTCAGATAGCAATTGCGAATTAAGAACTGTCTATAACTGCTGTGCTAAAAGAGAAGTAAGGTGGTGTGTACATGTCAATGACATTCTAAAATCTGAAGAAAATTGTGCCCCTGATATGATTTGTCCACTTTATATTTACCCAGATGACTCTTCTTGTAAATGTTCACAGAATAAAATTTGTAGACCTTCGGAATAATTTAATTAATCGTTTCAACGCCGTTCTTTGTGAATACTACTAAGCGAATGCCTACGGGGATTGTTAATAAGGCGCTGATTAAAGCCATGTGCTCTTTTCCTGTTCCTGAAGCTATTGAGACATGAGCATCAAATCCCGAGAGTTTTGTTTTTAATTTTGCGATTAATTCTTCTTTCATATCTAGTAAAGGTTTAGATGTGTCTATTGTTACTAATTCAGATTCTTTTGGGGAGTCGTAATCTTCTGCCGTTTTTGATTTTACTATAATTATTTTTTCCCACTCTCCATGATTTATTAATCCATTCACTTGTCCCCAAGTTTCTTTATCATTTCCTAGAAAAGCTACTAATTCCATATTTGATGTTGAAGGATTACATTTATAATGATTATGGTTTTGGTAGGAATATGAATTCAAATCTTAAACTGCTCGCCTACGCTCACAATTGTAAAGAAAGATTTGAACAATATGAAAATTTTAGAAATTTTCAATTTTTCAGAATAACTAAATATGTAGGAAGATTATTCTGAAAATGGCCCGAGATGTACCTTTACATGAAATTACGCTTAGGAAATATGAGAAGCCTTATGATTCATCTAAAAGAGAAGTGATTAGGAAGATTTGCTTGAGTATTGGATTGTTACAGCCGGGAGATTCTAGAGATATTGTCGTGGATATTCTTCTTGCGCTTGAGGAAGCTCGCAAGGATAAAAAAGAGCTTACTTCTTTTGAAGTGCGAGATATTGTTACACGCATGAGACAGGAAAATTCGTTGGAAGGAAAGGGAATTGCAGAGAGCAATATACGTCGTCAGTTAAAGCGTTTGCGTGACTTGATGATTGTTGATAAGAAGAATAATATGTATCGAGTTTCGGAGTTTGCTTCTTTACATGATTTGTTTGAACAAAAGATAGAGAAGTTTCTTATTCCTCAGACAATTGGGAGAATTAAAGAGTATTTGATGGTGCTGGATAAACAATAAATTCAAATCAACAAACCCAGGCTCTCATTAAATTAAAGTTAGTAGCATCTTCTACCATTTTTTCTGCTTGTTCTTTACTAACAACTTCTAAAAATCCTTGTCTTCCGTCACTAGAACCTAAAACTCGTGGTTGCTCTGGATTGAAGTCTATTTGATAAGTAACTCTTGGTGCTGTTTCAACAAATAGTGGCGGACAAAGAGGTTGAGCACTGTATCTTCCTTTCGGAGATGTTATTTGATAACTATTTTCTTTAATGTGACTGAAAGTTAGTTCTCTATCTCTTGTTGTAATGTCTTGAAGTCCGGTCACCATTCCTTCGTCCAATGTTGCTTTTATTGTTGTCCCCATAACTTCTGTACTACCCTCTTTGAATCTAAAA
>JBBTAL010000005.1:0-4667 GCA_038044225.1 Nanobdellota archaeon | reverse complement strand
ATTTAGAATTAGAATTAAATAAATTAAAACAAGAAAAAAAGCTTAAATACGACGACATAGATTGGGACTGGTCTGAAGAAGATTTAATGTTGGTCTCACAAGATTCCCTCGCAAAAGAATGGCTCTCTCCAGAGGAAGATGAAGCATGGAAAGATTTGTAAAAGGAGATGTAGTAATAGTTGAATTCCCATTTTCAGACCTATCCTCAAACAAAAAACGCCCCGCAATAGTAATCTCTCCAATAGCAGGTTCCGAATATCTCTTATGTCAAATAACTTCTAGAACTTATGCTTCCAACGAAGAAATTCCATTAAAATTAAATGATTTTATTAAAGGAAGAATTAGCAGAGATAGTTTTGTCAGATACACAAAATTATTTACTTCAAAAAACACTTTGATTCATTATCAAGCAGGCAAGTTAAAACAAGAAAAAGTTAAAGAAATTACAGATAAAATATCAAGTTTTATTAGCTGAATGTTTTAGGTTTATATTAAATCTTTCAGCACAAAGTAAACATTCGTTTAATTCTATCAAAAATCCAAATACCAAATCCCAAAATCCAGGGCATATACCATTACCAAAAAGACTTGCCTCAGTTAGAGTGAGGCGCGAAGCGCCGAACTGCGCCGACTATCACAGAAATCAATTTAAACCATCATAAATTTAAAATCGTATGGATGATAAGTATAAAGGTAACTCATTTAGTTTAGTAAAAAGAGAAAACGACGGACATTCTAGCCATATTTATGTTATTGGTGGAGAAAGAGGTTTAAATTTAGAGGTAGAGAGAACCCGAAAACAAGGGTTTGTAGTTTTTGATTATAGGATGGTTAATCAAGATGCAATGTTAATTATAGATGATGCTTGTAGAAGAGCAAACCGCGGAGAAGAAGTAGATTTTCAAGGACTTTTAACATAAGTTCGCACAACTCTCATTAAGAGAAGCTTTCCACAGGAAATAAAGGTAATTTTTTGCAAAAGTTTACTCTTTTTTACGAAGAACAAGTTTTTTGTCTTCTATTTTACATTCTAGCTCATTTCCTTCCTTCCAATCTAAAGATAATAGAAAAACTTCGGGAATATTTATACTAAATTTATAGTATGCTTTATCTTTATAAGTTCTAGACTTCTCTTTCAAGATTTTCATATCCTTTACAAGACTAAGAAGTATTTAAATTTTTAGGAACCAAAAAGTTTATATAGTTTAGGTGTCTAAATAACTAATGCACATTCCATCAAATGATTGGGGTCTTATTTGTACTGAATGCAAAAAACAGAAAGATGATATAAGGATTAAAGGAGATTCAAAAGGATTGTGTCATGCATGTTGGAGAAGACTGATTTGGGTACGTAAAATAGCGAAATGTCCCCGTTGTGAGCGAATGAAACATTTGCATTCGAGAGGTTTATGTGATGGTTGTTACAACTCAGTTTTTCATATTGAAAAGGTAAAGGCAGGAAATAAGATGAAAGCTCATAACATAGATTACGAAACCTATAAAAATATAACGAAAATGTGTGTTCTTTGTGGATTTGATAAGGTTATTGATTTGCACCATTTAGATATGAATCATTCTAATAATTCCGTTGAAAATCTAACTGGTTTGTGTCCGAATCATCATAGGATGGTTCATCATAGAGCTCATCAAAAAGAAGTATTCAGACAACTTAAAGATAAAGGGTTTACAGTTCCAGAAGGCTTCAAAGACGACAATTTATTTAAAAATTAAATTTCTTGTAATCTTCTTTCTAACTCTTTACTTTTGTATTTTACCTCAAAACAAGATAGCTATTGCCAAAACCGTCGTGAATCCATCCACGACTATCTGTAAAGCCTGCTTCTGGATGATATACGGGGTTTAGGCAACCTTCACTGTCAAGTTCTCCATGGTAAGGGGGCACAACAACACAGCGTCTCATTCTACCTAAAATAAGCTTTCTAACTAAATCCGAATCTTTCTCATTCAACCCTGATGTTTCCAGTCTATTCAATTCACCTGCATAAAAATTATGTAATGTTCCCCTTTCTCTCCTACTGGCTCGCGCCTTTAGATTTCTCGTATAATTTTGTACTCTTGTTCTTTCAGCCATAAAAACCCTACAAAATCCATCTTTTTAACCCTTTCTATCTCAAAATCCTTGAAATTAAACTTTTTCGCGTCGCTTAAATCTTCCAGCAAACGAGAGAAAGGGCAAATGAGTTCGTATAAATTAATAAATATTATCGTGATGGTCGAAATCCCAGAAGAGGATAAAATTGTTTTCAATATCTACTTTAAACGTAAGCACGAACGATTTATTAATGTGAACTCTTTTCATATCGCTTAAATCATGCCTAAGATTCTTGTACCTTTGGATAGTTTCAGCATCGTTGTTTACAATTTCTTTAATTTTTTTGTATATAATTTCAGCAGTTTTTTTATCTTTTTTCACTAGCTTATCGATTATCAATTTTAACTTATCCGATATAGAATATCTAAACATTTACATTAAACAAACTATCAAGTTCTTGGTCATTCATAGATTTATAACCATATTTCTCAATATGCTCCTTAACTCCCTTTATCATCTCCTTAACATATTCTTCTTTTGCCTCTTTTTCAACAATCTCATCTCCATACATCTCGACAAACTTATTTAACGCTTCAGATTTATCGTTTAAACCATATTTTGCCTTTATAACTCCAAGTACTCTATTCGCATACCCATTAATTTCTACACGTGCAGATACATTTTGTGGTTCCATATACACATTATATACACATAGAGTATATAAATCTTTACCTAAATTATAAATTTAATCAAACATTCTCGCATCGCTTAAATCTTCCAGCACACGAGAGAAATAGCAAATGAGTTCGTTTTATTCTTGCTCGAACATCCAGGCGTAAGCTGAAACCTTCAGCATTAAGGATAAGTTCGTTTAAGTCAATTAATTATCTCCCTTAAAATCATGTGTATCTAAAAGCGTAAGATTTATATACTTCTTACGTATATCTATGTGTATGAAAATAAGTAAGGAAGACATAATTAGAATTAACAAAGGATTTGGAGGGCATCTTCGAAATGATGCGAGTCTAGATTTTGCATTCAAAGAGCAAGATAATGTAAAGTTAGGAGAATACAAAAAATTAGCTTATTTATTCAGAGCAATATTAGTGGATCATCCATTTAGCGACGGAAATAAAAGAACTGCCATGTTTGTAGCCTTATCATTTGCCGAAGAAAACAATAAAATCGTAGATCGAGATTTATTGTTGCACCATATATTGTCCATAGCCTCAAAAAATTTAACTCAAATTCGAGCAATCGAGGAGCGTCTAAAAAATGCAATTAAATGAAGAGAAAATTAAACATATTCTGCACAAATATAAAGAAATGTTTGAAATTCTAGCACAATATGATAGAACAAGAGAGTGGCCAATAGGGATGGCCAGATTAGATATTACTCTAAGTAGAAGAACAATTCAAAAGCTTAAAAAAATAAAAGAAAAAACAGGCAAACCAATTTCCCATATCATTGAGGAAGCACTTGAGAAGTTAGGTAATAGAAAACCTTAAATATCATTGTGTATCATTAATTTCATGCAAAATCAAATAAAAGTAATAACTAGAAAATGGGGGAATTCCATAGCTGTAGTTATACCTAATGATCTTGTCAATAAAGAAAATATTAAAGAAAATATCGAAGTTAATATCACTATAGAAAAAACTCGTCCAAAAGCAGGAGTATTATGGGGATTTCTTAAAGATTGGAAAAGACCGACTGAAGAAATTATGAAAGAAGCTCGACGTGGATGGTCAAGTGCTTCAGATCGAGAAAAAGAGGGAAAATGGAAGAACTCCAAATAGAATATTTTTTTGATACTTATGCTATAATTGAAATCTTAAAACAAAATCCTAACTATTCTCCTTATTCAAATGAATTAGCTACATTAACTATATTCAATTTAGCTGAACTCTATTATTCAGCCCTGACAGATTATGGAAAAGAAAAAGCGGATGAAATATATCTGCAATATAAACAAGCTGTCGTAGATATCGAAGACGAAACTCTAAAGAATGCTATAAAATTTAGGAAAGAACATAAAAAGAAAGATATTTCATATGCTGATGCAATCGGATATATTTATGCTAAGGAACATGGAATGAAATTTCTAACAGGAGACAAAGCCTTTGAAAATATTTCAGGTGTTGAATACGTTAAAAAATAATCTAATCACTTCGTCGAATCAACTCTTTCCCAATTATCTCCATAATATTTGCTTTTCAATTTAGTGTCCCAAAATACTCTTATCCACATATAAAAGCGAGAAAAAACCAAAAGAATTGACCACCACCCCTCTTTCAAATTTCTTGGATAACTCAACAGGTTAAAAATACCCTTAGACTCATTAGAAAAAGATTTTACTCTCTTTATTTTCGAAGTGTCTACATATTTATCAAGAGTCGCATGAGCTTTACTAGTTCTAGTTTTTTGTTTTACCCAATCTTTCCAAGTATCAACATTTTTAACATAAACCTCTGCTTTAGATGCATAGCCTATTAAGTATCCTTTTTCAGCAAAAAAATATGGAATAACACTATCTTCAGCCACATCAAGAGGTATTTCTTTTACTTGAGATTTTCTAAATGCAAATAAATATCCAGAGCATTCGATAAATTC
>JBBTAL010000004.1:0-3791 GCA_038044225.1 Nanobdellota archaeon | reverse complement strand
AGTCAAATCAACCCCTGTTAGCTGTCTAAGCCTATCTATTTCTTTCCAATGCTGTTTAGGAACAGATGCAAGATGTTTCATCGGTCCCCCGCCAGTCAAACCAAGACCAGAAACTTCTATTGTCTGCGCACCAGTACTTATTTTATCTGAAACTTTCTTCAACTGATTAGCAGTTAAAGGATCAGAAGGATATGCAATATCTCTCGCAGAAGGAAGATATGCAGAACTGACAGATGATTTCTCAAAAGGATATTCCGAACCATTAAAAAAAGTTTCATAGCTAGCCATCTTCCCTCATTATTTAAAACAGTTTCACATATATAAATCTTCAGTCAATTAAACTTCTCTAAACTTCTTAATAACATCTTCATATCCCCATCTATCTACAATTCTCCAAGAATACCTGTAACTCATAGAAACACTGGAGTTTTTAACGTCTCTTTCAAATCTATCTTCATTAAATAAGTCCAAATATATTTTTTTATGAACTGCATTCAAAAAAATATGAGACTTCGTAGTTTCAGATTCATTGGGATATTTCAAATTAATAAATTTCAACCATTTACTCCATTTCTTGCTATCCATTTGAGACTGCATCTTATGAATAAGTTCATGAGTTAAAATATCAACAGCATGATTAACATCTCTGCAAAATTTTATAGTTAATGGGTCCGACATCGGCCTACACACTCCGACGACATAACAAACAATTTCTTTATCTTTCCATTTTAAACCACACACATTAGATATCTTACTCAATATCTTCGCACCATCATTCTCCCAGGCGAGTTTAATATTATTAATAAAATCAATAATATCTTTTTTAGAAGGATATTTCTTATTTGTATCTTCAAGAAAATCTTTAACATCACAAGAATCTCTATATATTTTATCATAAACATAAGAATATCTAAACTCAATTTTAGGAACCATTAACACTTAACATCTTTACTATTTATAAAAACTAACTTATTACATATCTCTTCTTTTATCTCTCTTTTTATCATTATCTTCGATATATGCTCTTCCACCACCCATCTCTCCGCTCCTCTGATTATCATTTATATTTTGATTCTGCTGTTGTAAATCATTGCGTCTTTCAAGAGGTCTATCTTCTCCCAATACTCTTGTTTGAACAACAGCACCACTTTCCGAAGAACCAACAGGAGTATAAGATATTTTATTTTCCTGTCCTCCCCCACTATAAGAAGGTCTAAAATGAAGCTCCTGTTCGTCTTCCTTAGAAATTCTACGTTCTCGTGGAGCAGAATCCTGTGGAGTTTCAGAAGCATCTAAAGTAGAAGTCTTATTAAATCGCCGAACACCATTGAAACCATTAACAAAATCTTCATTTTCAATATCTTCGTCAAATTCATCATCAAGAGATTCAACTTTCTCTTTCTTTATCTCCTTTATCGGATTTTCAATTTTCCTTATTTCTTTTATTTTAGGCATAGTAATCAATAATATTATCTATTAAATATTTTACTATCATAATGATTTAAATGGGTCCTGATGCGAAGGCATATTATGTCCTTTCTTATAAGTATCAAAAACAAGAAAACAACTTTCATTAGCTGCCAAAATAGCCTGAGAACGAAGAACTTTTTCATATTCATTATCTTTAAGAACACCTTTATTCAAATTAACTTTCTTACTTTCCTTCTTTTTTATTTTAAACATTGAAAAAAAGTCTTTAAGCCCAAAATCATCTCCTTTTTTAGACTCTTTCTTAGCTTTTTCCTTTGCCTTATCTTCGTTTTCAATATCTTCTTCATCTTTTCCTTCAAGAATCGCACGAATATCTTTTTTAATTTCACCCAAGCTTTCATCAGTTGCACCTTCAATAAGTTTCATAGCACTATTAAAATCATCTTTTTGAATTTCTTCTTTAAGAACTTTCAACTCATCCTCATTCAAACCATAGCTCGTAAATCTAACTTCTACTCTGCCCCCAAAAGCCCAGTCTCCTCTTTGTGAAACTCTTTGAGGAATGCTTCTAAACTCTAATTCAATAACTAAAACCTTAAAGTATTTACGCATATCTACTTTTTTAAACAATTCAGGAACATTACCTGCATCCACATCATCATCTATTTTATATTTAGAAACAGCAAGAACAGTCAACTCCAAAATCATTGTATTAAAAGCAGTCACAAGAGCAGGATTCTTACTATCTATATTCTGTCCAAGTTTAGAAGCAGCTTTCAAATAAGGCTTAACCCATTTAACATACAAATTCAACATATTAACTTGAGACCTCAAATAATTCCTTTCAAGTTCATATCTCTGAGAAAGAGAACTATAAGATTCTTTAATCCATGTAAAAAACTCCTGAGCTCTTTGCTGAAGAATTCTCCTGACTCGGTCATTTAAATCAATTGGATTCCCATCTTTATCTTTTAGACTAACATCTCTCAGAGTCATAAAAGCATCTCTCAAAGTAACAAAGTCAAGTTCTCCGGAAGAAAGAGCATTTATACTCCCACGACCTTTACGAATATCCACATTATCCAACCAAACTTGTTTCAAAGAAAGTAGTTGTTTATATTTCTCTTCCTCGCTAGTTTCTTCGTTATAAAAAGTTTTATAAGGTTTAAGACGAATCCTAAATTCTTTCAAATCATAAACCAAATTCAAAACAGATTTAAGAACAGTATTCACATTTCCCATTGTTCTAGAAACTTCCTGTTGCATCTGAGTCGCCTTTCCCTGCATTTCCGAAAAGTGCCCACTTCCAGGAGATGTAACAAAATTATCCACAAGTTTTTCAACTTTATACTGTATACCCGCAAGAAAATCAAGCAACCAAAAATAAACGGGCTCAAGACCTTCAGCAGGAGAATCATAAACCAATGTATGTCTTTCAATAGGAGATTTCAGCCCCCATAAATTCAAAGCATCTTTTTTCGCATCATCATAATTATAAATTGGAAAATTAGCTATTTTAGTAATCAATTCTTTTTCTTTCTTTTTAACTACTCCTATAGCTTTTTTATATCCACTATCTTCCACATCGACAATAACTTGAATTTTTTTGTTTTTTTTATCATCTTTTTCTTCTCCATCTTTCTTTTCTTCTTTCTCCTCTTCTTTTCCTTCTTCCTTAACTGTCTTTCTTATTAACTCTAAAACTTCTTTATCATCCCTATTAGAATAAGTCTCAGGACTAATTACTGCTATAAATTCATGAATTGTTTCTTCTATCATTTATAGTTCAAGAGAAAACATTTATTTAAAGGTGTTGTCCACACAATTTATATACAATAACCCCTATTAAAACACATGGGATTATTCTCTAAAGAAAGTGGCGTTGATATAATAGACTTACCAGAATTACACAGACGTAAATTAATCAAATTACCTGAAAGACCTGAGTCCACAGAGCTAAAACAAGGCGAATTCACCAGCGACGGCTTTTTTGACTTAAGTAAAAACAAAACAGAAACAATACAATCGCAGATAAATCAAACCTCTCAAGAACAAAACAATCCCGTAAGCAATCAAACAAGTAGCCAAGTAACAGACTTCCTAAGCAACTTTGCCTCAATAGGTGCCTCTAATCCAAACACAATGCCAAACGTAAATCAATCAACCGAAAGCAATCAAATAAACAATAACGAATCCGAACAAATCAAAGACCTTAAATGGCGCATAGAAAACCTAGAATTCAAATTAGAACAAATGACTGAAAGGCTAAACTCCTTAAATAGATAAACCAAACCATATAATACAAACACATCTTTCCAAGAGCAATGTTTAAATAATACTATATCGTAAACACGTCGAAG
>JBBTAL010000003.1:0-2375 GCA_038044225.1 Nanobdellota archaeon | reverse complement strand
CAACGTTTAATGCAAGACGCAGGAATAATAAGAAACAGGCTAAAAATAGAAAGCACAATCATCAACGCGCAAAGGTTCTTAGAATTAAAAAAATCACAAAGTTTCAGCGATTACATCTGGCAATTCATAAATCACAAGACAATAAACAATAAAATAGAAACAATCAAAGACTACCAATCAAAAAGCAAAGAGTCAGACAAGATGAGCATAAGCCTAAAAGAAAAAGGATTCAAATTCGTAGGCTCAACAATATGTTACGCATTCATGCAAGCCGCGGGCTTAGTCAATGACCACAGCGCAGACTGTTTTAGAAATAAAGAATAAAAAAGAAAAAGAAAAAATAATTATCCTTTATTCGCCTCCAGTTACATCTGGAGCACTAACCGTTTTAGGTGTGCAACTAGCAATCCCATTCCATCGTCCATCTTCAGCACGACAAACGACTAATGGCGTACTCAAATAATAATAAGGTTCGCATGTACCAGGAATTACTATTACTCCATTCACAACTTTATATTTACATTCCTGACCTCCAAAATATGCGCTACACCCCACTACTTTACAAGTTGAAGCATCCAAATTTTCATTTGCATTTGGAACATAACTACAGTCATTAAGAGGACAATCTCTCTGTGCTCCAGATAAAAACTCTTCATACCTTTCTTTCTCAAGATCCACATCACTCCCACAATTTATGAACGCTTCTAACATAGCCTCTTCCACAGCAATCTTAAATCCCTCCTTAGTACCATCATAATAACTAACCCCACTACCATAAGTACTACCACCACCAGACCGTTGCCCGTAACAAACAGGCGCAACAGCAGTTTGAGAAGGAGCCAACAAAGCATTACCACCAGCCATCATACCAAAATAACCTGCAACAATAGCCACAATCACCACGACGGCAACTGCAACCCACGCATTTTGTTCTTTCATATTTTTACCCCCTTTCATCTTCTTTTCTTAACGAAAAGTCAAAACGATAAAGAAAGAGCAATATTTATACATATCGGAAGAAAAATTCCAACGAAAAAGTAACAATTTTAGATTGAAGCGAATACAATTAATTAAGGTTCAATTCTCTTCACTTCTTTAACTTTATCGAAATCTGTGTCAAAACTTAATATTTCCTTACTGTCTGAAGAAATAGCAGATTGTAAAACAATAGAATCTTCATAATCTAATCCATAAATATCTATTAAAGAAAAACAGTTTATTCTATCTTTAATTTTTAATTGATAAAATTGAATGCCTTTATATTTTAATAAATTATTCAAAAATAGCTTAACATCTTCTTTATCGACTCCATTTTTCAGCATTGAAAGAACAATAGAATCCACACTAAAAGTAGATAATATCCCTTGCCTCTTTCCAGAAGCAATATCCCCTAAAAATAATCTGCATTTTTCTGCATTTTTTTGTCCTAAAAGAACTTCGAGAAAAATATTTGCATCAATTAACATTTTTCTTATTTATTCTCTTTTTAGCATACAAATTATCCTTGCGGGTAAAATTCCAAGCCTCATGCTGTAGCTGTACCGAAGTCTTTTTTACATGTTTCAATAATCCAAAAATAGAATCAACAGGATTCTTTTCGTTAGTTTCTTCTTCATAAGAATCAGTCCATCCAGTTATTGCTTGAGTAGCAGCCTCGCTCATTGCTCCCTTTTGATATCCAAATCTTTTCATAGCGACTCTTCTGAATTTATGTTCAATTTCATCTGGCAAGATTATCTTCATTTCTCCCATAAGTACTTAAGGTAATAAGTACTATTTAAAGTTTTCCTTTCCTAATGAAAAGATTAAACCTATAAATTTATATAGTCTATAGTTATATAGTTTTACATGGTAACAACTATACAAGTCAATGAAAGAACCCTTCTCTTATTAAAAAAGCTAAAGGAAGAACTACAAGCAAAATCCTACGAAGACGCAATAACAAAGATAGCAAATCAAAGAATGAAAGTAAAAGAATCAATGGCTGGTTCACTAAAAAAATATCTCAAGAAAGGAGAAACCGCCAAAGATTGGTTAAAGGAAATTCAAGATGAAAGAAGAAAAGCAGATAGATTCTGAATTGCTTGATAGTTCTATATAGTTAGAATACTTACTTGAAGGAAGATATAAAGAAATAATAAATGCTGAAAAAACCTTTTTTATTTCTCCGCTTTCTATATTTGAGATAAAAAAGAAGCTACTGGAAAAGTCAGTCCAAAAGCATGAAATAGAAGAAAAAATGAATTTCATAAAACTCCAAAACATAATAATGATTAATTTCGCTTGAAAGCGATTCATCAGCTTTCCATAAATCTTTAGCTGAAAAAGAATCTCCAACCTTCAAATCTCTCAACAGTCTAAGAATATTCTCATCA
>JBBTAL010000002.1:0-1429 GCA_038044225.1 Nanobdellota archaeon | reverse complement strand
GAGATTCTGAGACAAGTTTATATATGTCTTATTATCCTAATCTTAAGATAGAAAAGACCAGACGTGATGATGGTTCAACGATATATCAGCTGAGCGATGTGACTAGCGAAGATAAATTTGCTTTCGCTACTCGTAGTTTGGTTTGGCCACAGGGGTTAGTATGAAAACTGAAATAATTTTAAGTGTTGCAATGTCTAAGTGTTTGAAAACCATGTTCTTTAGAACATGGAACACTTCGAGCATCCAAAAAACAAGTGCCAGTCAAACAACTCCTTTTAAGGTGTGGTGGCACATTGTTTTTTTGATGTTATTAATAGTCGGAGCTGTGAGTTTTGTTTTTGCTCAGACTTCACCTTCCGGGACTTCAAATAATCCTAATGTTGGAAGTCAGCTTGCTACTGTTTGTTGTGAAGAGACAAATTCTGGAGCTTTCTGCCAGAATGTTCCTACGACTGAATGTAAGCCTAATAGTCGGCAAGTTCCAACCAATTGTGAGTCTACTAGTTATTGCAGGGCGGGAACTTGTTATGATTCTAAGGAAGGAACTTGTTTAGATAATACTCCACAGCTTGTTTGTAATGATAATGGAGGAGTTTGGAGTCAGGAGAGTCCTCCTCAATGTTCTTTGGGATGTTGTGTTCTTGGAGACCAGGCAGCTTTTGTTTCTTTGGTTAGATGTAAAAGATTAAGCTCATTTTTAGGATTGGAAACTAATTATGATAAAAGTGTGACTAATGAAGTTGCATGTATTGAGAAAGTACAACAACAGGAAAGAGGAGCTTGCGTTTATGAATTTGAATTTGAGAAAACCTGTAAATTTGGAACTCGTGCTGAATGCAATACTCAAACTGGAGGCAATGCTACTGTTCAGAAAGGAACGTTCTATGCTGGAAAATTGTGTTCGGCTGAAGAATTAGGAACTATATGTGGACCTACGACTAAAACGACATGCGTTGCAGGAAAAGATGAAGTTTATTTTGTAGACACTTGTGGAAATCCTGCAAATATTTATGATTCTTCTAAAGCAAATGAACCTTTGTATTGGAGCAATATTATCAATAGAGAAGATTCATGCAATCCTTCTGCAGGGAATGCATTGAGTAAATCTTGTGGTAATTGTGATTATTTGCAAGGAAGTATTTGTCGTAGTGAGAAGCAAGCTGGAGGAAGTCCTACTTATGGAGATTTTATTTGCGCAAATTTAAACTGTAAAAATACTCAAGATGGAAAAGATTACAAACATGGAGAGAGCTGGTGTGTTTACAATGATGCTGGGAGATTTGGAAATTCAGATAATACTGTAGGAAGCAGATTTTACAAACATATTTGCATTAATGGTGAGGAAGTCTTAGAACAATGTGAAGATTTTAGGGCAGAGGAATGTATTTCTGATAAGATAAATGAGTTTTCTCAGGCTGCTTGCAAAGTA
>JBBTAL010000001.1:0-3052 GCA_038044225.1 Nanobdellota archaeon | reverse complement strand
GCCTATTCCTACAAATAACAAGTCTTTTAAAAACATAACTCTAAACGTACCTATGATTAAAAGAGGAATAAACAAATTACAAACACTTAAAAACTCCAACCACTCAACAATAGAAGTAATAAATGGCGGTAAGGAGAGGCGTCTTGCTTTAGAGCGAGACAATAAGCCACTTCATTTACTAATAAATGGCTGTAATGGGAGGCGCCCCGTTGAAAGACAGGGCAGTAAGCCACCCAGTTTTTATTTTAACATCTTAGTGAAGGAGCATTTAAGATGAAAGTGATTATCTTAATAGATGCTAAAAACTTTGAAAGAGGAGTTTACTATCTTTGTGAAAGAAGAAAAGAATTTAGATTTATAGATTTCCATAAATTGAATAATTTTATTATAGATTATCTATCAAATAATCCTCAATATAAGAATATCTTGCTCCAACATGTAAGAACATATTTCTATTCAGGAGAGTATACCGAAAATCTAATCAGGAAGATTGACAGGTATCTAAAAGAAAATCCTTCAAAAACAAATCAAGTTAGTATTTTATTAGATAAATGCAAAAGAGAATACAAAAAGCAGAGTAATTTCCTTAAATTCACTAAAAATTATTTATTCTTCGAAGTAAAATTAAAACCACTCCAATTTAGTCCAAACGATTTAAGAGTACTACAGAAAGGTGTAGATGTGCAGTTAGCTGTCGACCTAGTTGATTTTACACATAAGAATGTTTATGATATCGGAGTTGTTCTATCTGGAGATATTGACCTACTTGAATCGATAAAAACAGCTAAAGGCATGGGTAAACAGATTATCATAATAGGTAATTCAAACACTACCGCAGAGGAAATGAAGAGATACGCAGATTTATTTATTGACATAGGAAGATTTAATGAAGAGCAGTTGAATAAGTTTACTCATTATTACAACAAAAAGGAGCCAAATAATTAAATAACATGAAAAAAAGAGCGAAAAAAGAAATGTCTAATACAAAAGCCATATTCAAAGCAATTTGGTTTATAATCAAAATACCATACTACATAGTTAAAGGAATAATCTACTTAGTAAGCAAAATAAAAAAGAAATCATCAGAAATCCAAGTAGTTAAAAAAAGAAATTTAATGAACTCAAAATATGAACCTTTCAAAATTATCCAAACACATACAGGAAACTATAAAGAATTTGAAAAATATTTATTAAACAGTCAAAGCAAAATTGGAATAATTCTCGGAGCACGAGGCACAGGTAAAACGGCAATAGGAATAAAGATATTAGAAAATATCTATTCAAAAAGTAATAGAAAACTTTACTCAATAGGTTTCAAAAGCGAAGACATGCCATCATGGATTGAAGTAATAACCAGCACAAATGAAATAAAAAACAATTCAACAGTCTTAATAGACGAGAGTGGAGTTTTATTCGGTTCCAGAAACTCAATGACTACACCAAACAAACTACTAAGCCAATTAATCCTCATTGCAAGGCACAAGAACCTAAATATCCTATTCATCTCGCAAAATTCATCAAACTTAGACGTAAACATCTTAAGGCAAGCAGATTTCCTGCTATTAAAGCCAACATCATTACTTCAAGAAGACTTTGAAAGAAAAAAGATACGAGACATCTACGAAGAAGCAAGTAAAGATTTCAAAAAACATGAAAACGTCCAAGGATTAACATATATCTATTCAGAAATATTCCGCGGTTTCATTGCAAACCCTCTTCCATCTTTTTGGAGCACAAACATAAGCAAGAGCTTTAGATAAAGATTTTAAACATCAAATATCAGTAATCTAATATGGTAAAAGAAACATTTTACATAACTACAACAATACCTTATGCTAACGCGCCTCCACACATAGGCTTTGCAATGGAAATTATCCAAGCAGATGTCCTTGCAAGATGGAACAGACTATTAGAAAAAGAGGTATTCTTCTTAACAGGCACAGATGAACACGGCTCAAAAAACTTTAAACAAGCAAAAGAAGCAGGACTAACCCCACAACAATTTGTAGATAAAAATGCCTCATATTTCAAAGAATTAACAAAAAGTCTAGATATTTCAAATGATAATTTTATAAAAACAACAGATAAAGAAAAACACTGGCCAGGAGTCTTAGATATTTGGAACAAACTATCCAAAAATGAAGACATTTACAAAAAACATTATGAAGGAATGTATTGCAACGGATGCGAACGCTTTGTAACCGAAAAAGACCTGATAAACGAAAAATGCCCCGACCATCCAAATTTAGTCCCTGAAAAAATACAAGAAGAAAATTACTTCTTTAAATTATCTAAATATTCAAATAAAATAACAGATTTAATAAAAAAAGACAAATTAAAAATCTTTCCTGAAAAATACAAGAATGACTTTCTTTCATTAATAAAAGAAGGCCTAACAGATGTAAGCTTTTCAAGAGACAAAAAACATCTCCCTTGGGGAGTACCTGTTCCAAAAGATGAAAATCAAGTAATGTACGTTTGGCCAGATGCCCTTACAAACTATTTAACTGGAATAGGCTACCCTGATAAAAAATATAAAAAATATTGGCCTGCAAATATCCACATTGTAGGAAAAGATATGTTAAGATTCCATACAGGAATATGGCCAGGAATGTTACTCTCAGCGGGAATAGATTTACCTAAAGAAGTAATTGTTCATGGATTTTTAACAGTTAACGGACAAAAAATGTCAAAATCTCTAGGAAACGTAGTCTCGCCATTAAAATTAAGAGAAAAATATGAATCTGATACGTTAAGATATTTCATAATAAGAAGTATTCCATTCGGAGATGACGGAGATTTTTCAGAAAAAGCATTAATAGACCGTCACAACAACGAGCTAGCAAATAAACTAGGAAACTTGGTAAGCCGAGTATCTACATTAGCAGAAAAATATGGAATAGAAAAAACAAAACAATTATATTTATCTGTAGATAACACATTAAAACAAATAGAAGACCATTTCAAAAACTACGAATTACACAAAGTCCTAGAAGTTATTTTCACATACATCGACAAAACAAACGAATACATCCAAGAAAAAAAGCCATGG